>JAYTAJ010000993.1:0-6709 GCA_043737575.1 Myxococcales bacterium
GAGGACATCAACATCGCGCGGAGGAGGTCGATGTTGCGGAACTGTTGTCCGGGATCGAGCCGCGTCCGCGATCCGCCCTTTGCCGCCTTGACGTCGGCCGCGGTGATCTCGGTCCAGCCCTCGAGCTCGATCTTTCGCTTGCGCACCGCGAGGGCGACGAAGATCTTGGTCGTCGACGCGATCGGGCGGACCTCGTCGGCCTGCTTGCCGAAAACTTCGGCGCCGGTCGCGGCGTCGAGCACGACCGCCGCGGCCGACTTGATGTCCGGCAGTTCCGCAGAGTTACCTGCGGTCTTGTCGGCGATGGCCGGGGTCGTGGCGAGCCCGATCGCGAGCCCCAGCGCCAGCATCCATGTCACGAACCGCAGTGGACGCATCTCTCTCTAGGTAACACGACCGAAATCGCGTTGCGAAAAAACCAAGCGTCCTGCCCGCGTCATCCCAAGCGTCCGACCACGCCGTACGTCGAAACCACACGCGCCGACCCACGCACGCGGCCCGTTTGCTGCCCGGATGCGTTACACTGACCCGAGCGGGAGGACCGAGATGGATCCGAATTACCCAGGGCAGGCTCCGCCTGATCCCATCATCGGCATGACCATTGGTAACTACCAGGTCAGGCAGAAGCTTGGCGAAGGCGGCATGGGCTCGGTCTATCTGGCCGAGCATCCGCACATCGGCAAGAAGGTCGCGCTCAAGGTCCTGCACGCGGAGTTCTCCTCGAACACCGACGTCGTGACCCGCTTCTTCAATGAAGCCAAGGCGGTCAACGACATCGGTCACCCCAACATCGTCGACATCGTCGACTACGGGGTGCTGACCAACGGCCCCACGGGCGACGGCCTCGTCTACTTCATCATGGAGTTCCTGCCGGGCGCGACGCTGTCGCAGCTCCTGCAGCGCGAGGCGCCGCTCGCCCCCGAGCGCGCCCTCGGCATCTGTCTCCAGGTAGCGGATGCGCTGTCGGCGTCGCACAAGTCGAACATCGTCCACCGCGATCTCAAGCCCGACAACATCATCCTGCTGCAGCGCGGGCGCGAGCGCGACTTCGTCAAGCTGCTCGACTTCGGCATCGCCAAGCTCACGGGCGATCAGCCGGGATCGCGGCGCACCCGGACCGGCCTGGTCATGGGCACGCCCGCGTACATGTCACCCGAGCAGTGTGAAGGTCGCGGCAACGTCGACCACCGCTCCGACGTGTACTCGCTCGGCATCGTCCTCTACGAGATGATCACGGGCCAGGTGCCGTTCCACGGCGAGGGCTACGGCGAGGTGCTGGTGCAGCACCTCACCCGCGCGCCGGCGCCGCCGTCGACGATCCGCGGCGTCATCCCGCCCCACGTCGAGCAGGTCATCCTCAAGGCGCTCGAGAAGACGCCCGAGATGCGTTATCCGACGATGGACGAGATGTCGAAGGCGATGGCCGATCCGGTCGGCTACGTCGAGTCGCACGGCGGCATCGGCCGCTTCCTGCAGGTGCCGCTGCAGGCGACCAACGATCCGATCCCGCCGGTGTCGCGCCTGACGCCGTCGCCGCTGAACGCGCTGACCCCCGTGCCTGGCGCGGTCGCGACGCCAACGACGCTCGGCGCCAGCGCCGGGCAGGTCGCGGCCACGGGCAAGAAGCCGATCGGCCTGTTCATCGGCATCGGCGCCGCGGTGGTCGCGGTGATCGTGGTCGTCGTCGTCGTGCTCAGCAGCGGCGGCAATCCGAAGGCCGCGTCCGAGGGGACCGAGACCGGATCGGAGACCGCGACCGGTTCGGACAAGCTGCCGACTGCAGGCTCGGGTCCTGCGACCGGATCCTCGACGGGATCGGAGACCGGCTCGGGTCCGGCGACTGGCTCGGGACCGGACACCGGCTCGGGACCTGCCACGGGGTCGGGTCTGGGCTCGGAGACTGGATCGGCGACGGGCTCCGGCCCGGGTTCGACGACCGGCTCGGGGCCTGGCTCGACGGTCGAGACCGGCTCGGGCTCGGCGGTGGAGCAGGGCGGCTCGATCACGATCACGATCAACTCGACGCCGAGCGGCGCCTACGTCACCTTCGGCAACGAGACCAGCCCGCGCGGCAAGACCCCGATCACCTTCGAGGTCCCGAAGAAGGACGCCGACGCCGAGATCGAGATCTCGCTGCCCGGCTACCTCGACGAGGACCGCACCGTCCGCCTCAACGGCAAGGTCGATCTCGAGGTCGCGCTCAAGAAGAAGCCGCGCAACAAGCCCGGCCGCGGCTCGGGATCCTCCGGCACCGGCGATGGTCCGGTCGGCGGCGACGACGTGATGGATCCGTTCGCAAACGACAAGAAGAAGCCGGCGACGAAGTAGCTGTGGACCGAAGACCAAAGCGACCAGACATGACCAAACTCTCGAAATCCAGCGCCAGGCACCGGCGCATCGCGACCCTCCTCTTCACGCTGCTCGCCGGCCCGCTGGCCGCAGGCGCGGGCCTCGGCGGTGTGGCCTGGGCGCAACCCGTCGACGAGATCACGCCCGATGATCCGGAGATGAAGCCGCCGCCGACCAACGATCCGCGCGATCGCGCCAAGGAGTATTCGATCCGCGGCCGCAAGAACTACGACCTCGGCAAGTTCCGCCGCGCGGTGGCGCTCTACACCCGCGCGTACGAGGAGTACTCCGACGGCGCGTTCCTCTTCAACATCGCGCAGTCGTACCGCCAGCTCGACGAGTGCAAGCAGTCGCTGTTCTTCTACAAGCGGTTCTTGTCGGTGCAGAAGGCGATCCCCGCCGCCACCAAGGCGCAGGTCGACGGCTTCGTGCTGCAGCTCGAGGCGTGCGTGAAGACCCAAGACGACATTCGCCGGCGTCCGCCCGATGGCACCGCCGACGGCACGACCGGCGGCGGCACGACCGGCGGTGGCACCGACGGCGGCGGCACCACGGGCGGCGGCACCGACGGCGGCGGCACCACGGGTGGCGGCACGACCGGCGACGGCGGCACCGACGGCGGCGCCACGACCGGCGGCGATCGCGTCGCCGACACCGGCGTCGGCGGCGGCGCTGGACCGGGCCTCGGCGATGACGATGGCGGCGGTGATGTCGTCGAGGAGGTGCCGGCCAAGCCGCGCCTGCTCGCGGTGTTCGCGCGCGGCGGCGGCGCCAAGGTCGGCGCCGGCGATCTGACCGTTCCGCTGCAGGCGGCGATCTCGCTGTCGGCCGGCTATCCGATCGCGGTCGGCGACAAGCTCGCGCTCGACGTCGGCGTCGGCTTCGGCTTCACGCCGGTGCCGTGGGCCAACGGCACCGCGTCGCTCACCACCGTCGCGGCCCACGCCGGCGCGACGTACCAGGTCGCCAGCAAGTTCGGCCTGCGCGCCGAGGTCGACGTCGGCGCGATGCTGTTCGGTGGGCTCGAGATGGGCAATCCGTTCACCCGCGACGGCATCGCCGCGAACGGCGCGCTGACGATGCTCAACGTCCGCGCTGGCCTCGCCGGCGAGTACGCGATCACCAGCAAGGTGTCGGCGGTCGTCACGCCGATCGCGTTCGCGTACAGCCCGACCAACGAGGACTTCGCCCCGGGCATCGATGCGATCACCCGGATCGAGTTCCTGGCCGGCCTCGGCTACCGCATGTGATCAGGTAGGATGCGGTGGCGATGAAGAAATGCCCGTTCTGCGCCGAGGAGATCCAGGACGAGGCGATCAAGTGTCGCTTCTGCGGATCGTTCATGAGCGCCGCGCCCGGCGGTAGCGCCGCGGCGGCGCCGCGTGCGGCGATGGCGGCGCCCGCGGCACCCGCGCCCGCACCCGCACCTGCACCACCGGCGGCAGCCCCGGCGCCGAGCGGGCACGGGCCCTTCGCGGCGTCGACCGCGTCGCATCACGACGCACCGCGCGAGCGCAAGACCATCTACGACGGCGCGCCGTCGTGGCGGGCGTACTTCAAGTACTACTTCCTCGGCGCCGTCGGCGCGCTGGTCGTGCCGCTGTTGTTCTACTGGATGGCGGGCGTGTTCGACGCGACGCAGAACACCAAGTACCTGCTGCTGTTCGTCATGCTCGGCGTCGCCGCGATCTACTTCGCGGTGCTGTGGTTCTACCGGAAGTCGGTGCGCTTCCGCGTCACCAGCACCAACATCGAGACCGAGCACGGCATGCTGTCGCGGAAGATCGACATCCTCGAGCTGTGGCGCTGCCGCGACGTCCGCTACAAGCAGAGCCTGATGGACCGCATCCTCGGCATCGCCCACATCGAGATCTTCACCGCCGACGTCACCACGCCCCACATCGAGATCATCGGCCTGCCCGCGTCGCGCCAGGTCTTCGAGCAGATCCGCGACAGCATCGAGCTGCAGCGCCAATCGCGAAACGTCTACGGCGTGGTTAGCTGAACGTATTTCTCAGAACCCGGTGCGTGGCGCGGAGGGATCGAGGTGGGATCGGGCGGGGTCGCGTGGCGCGAACGCCCTCGGAGATTCTCCGCGTGCTCTTTCTCGCGCGATCGTTGCGCGTGGCTAGCGCAGGTTGCCCTTCTTCTTGAGGGCCTTGATCTCGGCGGCGGCCTTGCCGCGCTCGCCGTCTTCTTTGGGCGCGAGCTCGAGGAACTTCTCGAAGGACTCGACGCCGAGCTTGTACTTCTTCTGGGCGCTGTAGACCCAGCCGAGGTTGTAGAAGAGGTACGCGTTCTGGCGATCCTTGCCGATGCTCTCGGTGAGGAAGACCTCGGCCTCGGGGTACTTGCCGGCCTCGTACAGCACGAACGCGAGCTTGGCGGCGGCCTTGGGGTGCGACGGCTTGCCGTCCATCGCGCGGCGGTACGCCTCGATCGCCTCGTCGGGCTTCTTGTTGATGCGGAGCATCTCGCCGAAGACGTACCAGTACGTCGTCTTGCTCGGCGACAGCGCGATCGCCTTCTGGGCGCTGGCCTCGGCGTCGATGTTGTCGCCCATGTCGTTCTGGGCGATGGCGAGGTTGAACCACGCCTCGGCGTCGTTGGGGTCGGCCTTGGTGGCCTTGAACAGCCACGACACCGCCTCCTTGTTCTCGAACTGCGCGCGGCGGACGATGCCCAAGAGGCGCAGCGCGCGGGCGTTCGTCTCGTCGAGCTCGATCGCGGCGCGGAGCTGGAGCCCGGCCTCGTCGACGCGGCCGGCCCGCTCGAGCCCGGCGCCGTAGGAGGTCACGTAGACGACGTCCTTGGGCGCGAGCTCGGCCGCCTTGCGCAGGTCCTCGAGGCCTTCGTTGTTCTTGCCGCCGAGCATCAGCGCCCGGCCACGGGTCTCGTAGCCGGCCGGGTTCGTGCCCTGCAGGTCGACGACCTCGCCCGCGATCTCGGCGGCGGTGGCGAAGTCGCCCGCGCCGATGAGCGCGTTGGCGTAGACCAGCGAGCCCTTGCTGTCGGCCGGCTTCGCCTCGTAGTACGCCTTGGCGACGGTGACCGCTGGATCGGGCATGTCGTGGCCGAGGAGCAGCTTGACGTGCTCCTCGACGACGGCGATCTCGAGGTTCAGCTTCTCGGCCTCGAGATACTTCGCGTGGGCACCGTCGATGTCGCCGGCCTTGGCGGCGGCGCGCGCGGCGTCGAGGAGCTGGCCGACCTCGGGCTTGGCGACCTTGTCGTCGTCAGGCTCTTCGACCTCTTTCTTGGACTTGCCCGGGCAGGCGGTCAGGAGGGCGGCCAGCGCGGCGACCAGGAAGATGCAGGCGAAGGGAGGTCTCACCCCCCGAAGCTAACCGTTGCAGCCGGTTCACGCAAAAGGTGGATGGACCGTTCGTCGCGGACCGGATTTCTGTACGATAATTCGCGGCGATGGCCCGGATCCGGATCGTCGACGAATGGCTGCGCTCCCCGGCGTCGCCGCCGACCTACTACAGGTCGATCATGGTGGTCGCGGAGCGCTGGGCCGAGCAGCGCGTGTTGATGCGCGCGTATGCCGAGAGCGCCGATCAGACGCGACCGACGATCGTCCTCCACGGCGTCGAGCTCGCGATCGGCCCGGCGTCGATCGATCCCAACGACTCGTGGGGCATCCACGTCCAGCCGCCCATCGACGGTCGCGCGCAGGAGCTGCAAGCGCAGCTCGAGCTCGCGGCCAAGCGCATGGCGGGCGCGAAGAACAGCCCGGCGCGCCTCGAGGACGAGGCCGGCGGCTTCGAGCGCAAGCGCACCAACAACTGGGCGCCCGGCTCGCCGCGCGATGTGCCTGAGGCGCCGATCCCGCGCACGCAGTGGGACCCCGCGGTGGCGGCGTCGCAGCAGCTGCAGGCGAGCGCGAGCGCGTACCTCGCGGCGACGCCGGGCGCGGCGACGATCCTGCCCGGGCAGATCGCGGCGGTGCCGGTACCAGCGCAGCAGTCGGCGGCGTTCGTGCCCGCGGCGCCCGCCGCCGAGCACATCCCGCGCGGCAGCGCGACCGACGCCAGCCTCTCGGTCGGGCCCGCGGTCAACGGCGGGCTGCGCCTGACGCCGGTGCCGTCGCGCACCGACGCGCCGCGATCCCAGCGCGCGGCCAGTGTGCCGCGCAACGCCCGCACCGCGCTCGGCTACAGCTCGGGCGCCGGTGCCCAGAGCGCGGTCATCCGCCTCGGCCTGCGTCCCGCCGCCGCGGCGCGCCTGGGTCGTCTGGTCGATCGCACCGTGCCGCCCGACTTCGAGATCGCCGCGATCGAGCGCGACGTGCTCAACGCGCTGGCCGAGCGCGAGCGCCTGACCGCGCGCGCGATCCGCGAGCTGGTCGGCGTCGTCG
>JAYTAJ010000994.1:0-6696 GCA_043737575.1 Myxococcales bacterium
GGCCCCGCGATCCAGAAGCAGCTCGACGATCTGCTGGCGCGGCAGAAGAGCGCGAGCACCGACGAGCGGATCCAGCGGTCGCTGGCCGACAGCGTCGCCACCGCGCAGATGCGCCTCGACAACTACCAGAAGGCCGGCAGCAACGCCGAGTTCGTCACCCTCGAGCTCGATCGCCTCGAGTCGAAGATCCAGGCGCTCACCGAGATGGCGATCAGCCACCAGAACCCCGACGAGCTGTCGATCCAGGTCGACGCGGTCGCCGACGGCATGAGCCAGACCGAGCAGACGATCCGCGAGCTGCAGTCGATCACCGGCCTGGGCGACTCCCAGGAGGCGCCGTCGATCCTGTCCACCGACGTCACCGAGGTCGCCTGATGTCCACCGACGAGACCGCTCCTGCTCCCGCGGCCGCAGCGCCCGCTCCCGCAGCGCCCGTGGCCGCCGCCGCCGCGCCGCCCGACAAGACCCTGGCCGGCTCCGACGGCGTGCGCCGCTCGACCGCGCTGCCCGCGCACTTCCCGGGCTGGGCCACCAAGCTCGCCGAGCTGTACTTCTCGGGCACGACGTCGATGTTCGTGCTGCACGGCAACGTGTTCGATCTGGCGCGGCTCGACGCCGGCGACAACGCGCGCTGGGGCGGCCTCGCCGACTTCCTCGCCGAGCAGCTGTTCGGCCGCTGGGATCTCATCCTCCACTACGATCTCGCGCGCGGCCTGCGCTGCCTCGCGGGCGCGAACGCCAAGCGCCTGCAGGACATGGTCGAGAAGGTCAACCGCGTCCTCGGCGACGTCCGCGCGCTGAAGCGCGATCCGGTGACCGCGCTCGCCGCGCTCGATCTGTTCATCCAGAAGAACGTCATGGCCGACGCCGATCGCCGGCTGTCGGCGGCGCTGGTGATCGATCACGCGTCGTTCGTCGCGCCGTCGGGCGATCGCCTGGCGCTGTCGGATCAGACCCAGCTGGTGACGCTGCTCAACTGGGCGTCGTCGCCGTACGTGAAGCGGCTGAACCTCGCCATCGTGCTGATCGATCCGCGGCTGTCCGAGATCTCGGAGCGCATCGCCGGCAATCCCCACGTCGCCGCGATCGAGGTGCCGATGCCCGAGCTCGCCGATCGCGCGGCGTTCCTGGCGTCGACGTTGCGCGGCATCGACGTGAAGAGCTTCTCCGACTTCTCGGTCGACGAGCTCGCCAAGCTCACCGCCGGCATCGCGCTCACCGACCTCGAGGTGCTGGTGCGATCGTCGCGCGAGAGCGGCCGCCGCCTCGACTCGCTGTACTTCCGCGACCTCAAGAAGCGGCTCATCGAGCGCCAGGCCGCCGGCATGCTCGAGTTCGTCGAGCCCAAGTGGGGCATCGACACCGTGGTCGGCCACGAGGCCGCCAAGCGCCGCCTGCTCGACGACGCCGCGCTGATCGCGCGCGGCCACCTCGACACCGTGCCGATGGGCTACCTGTTCTCGGGCCCGGTCGGCACCGGCAAGTCGTTCCTCGCCCAGTGCGTCGCCGGCTCGATGGGCGTGCCCGCGGTGGTGCTGAAGAACTTCCGCTCGAAGTACGTCGGCGAGACCGAGGGCAACCTCGAGCGCGTCCTCGGCCTCTTGCGATCGATGGGGCCGGTCGTGGTCGTGATCGACGAGGCCGACACCGTGCTCGGCGATCGCGACGTCGGCGGCGGCGACTCCGGCGTGTCGGCGCGCATCTTCGGGATGATCGCCAACCAGATGGGCGACACCCGCTACCGCGGCAAGATCATCTGGATGCTCCTGACCGCGCGCCCCGATCTCTTGCCCGTCGACATCAAGCGCCAGGGCCGCGCCGAGGTCCACATCCCGCTGTTCTATCCGTCGGACGACGCCGAGGTCAGGAAGATGCTCACGGTGCTGGCGCGCAAGTCCGGCACCCGCCTCCTCGAGGAGGACATCCCCGCCGACCTGCCGCACAAGGGCAACCTGTCGGGCGCCGACATCGAGGGCATCGTCGGCCGAGCCTGGCGGACGTCGTTGCTCGCCGGCGCCGATCGCATCACCAAGGAAGCCCTCGAGCAGACCCTGGCCGGCTTCATGCCGTCGACCCAGAGCCTCGAGCGCGAACTCCAAGAGCTGGCGGCGATCATCGAGTGCACCGACATCGAGTTCTTGCCGCCGAGCAAGCGCGCCAAGCTCGAGCACCTCGGCGGCCGCGAGAAGGCGCAGGAGCGCGCCACCGCGATCAAGCAGATCATCGAAGGACGCTGAACCCCAGGGAGGGCTGTCGCCAGCCCTCCCCCCAGCGGGGTCATGCCCCCACTGGGCCCCCCCTCCAAGACGCGAGACAACGACCCACCCGAGGACCCCGAGGACACCCATGGCCCGCGCAAACTGGATCGACGACGACAACCACCCCGACCTCGAGGCCCACGTCGGCCAGCTCGAGCACTTCGCCGAGTCGCTCGCCGACGGCACCGTCGACGAGCACGAGCTGGGGACCCAGAAGGACAACCTCTGCGACGCGATGCGCGCGGTCGAGGGCTCGCTGTCCGACGAGCAGCACGCCCAGGTCACGCGGGTGCTCGCCGAGCTCACCGCCTACACCGTCATGCAGGTGCTGCACGACCTGGCACAGGCCAAGGTCCGCCAGGCGATCAAGTGATCGCGTGACCACGACCGACTTCGCGGCGGCGTTCGCCACCGTCGAGAAGCTGATCGAGGGCCGCTGGGGCATCCCGGTCGTGGTCGGCGACGTGCCCAACCCGTTCACCGGCGATCTCGACGGCGCCGAGATCAAGATCGACTTCGATCTCGACGCCGAGGACGCGCTGTTCATCCTCGTCCACCTGTTCGGCCACACCGTGCAGTGGAACACCGCGCCCGGCGCCCGCGCGATCGCGACCCACCCCGGGCCGTGGGACGCCGAGCACCTGGCGCGGCTGCGCGAGTACGAGACCACCGCGTGCCGCTACTCGATGACGATCTTCCACGACGCCGGGCTCCTCGCCCTCGATCAATGGCTGTCGGACTTCGCCGCGTGCGACTACGCGTACCTTGAGCACTTCTACCAGACCGGCGAGAAGGCCCCCTTCCGCTCGCTGTGGAAGGACGGCGCCGCGCGCCTCGAGCCCCTCGCCATCCCCGCGTTCACGCCCGAGCGCTGGTGGAGCCGCTGGCAGGGGATCGTGATCTGACGTTCGTCACCGCGGCGCGAGCGGGTTGGTCGGCCGCGCGTTCCTGAGGGCCCGGGCGACGCGGCGGTTGCACTCGTCCTCGGTCTCGGCGCCGGACTTCACGAACACCAGCGGCTGGGCGATCGCCTCGTCGTACTCGGCCTGGGTGAGGCGGTTGCGCTCGAGCATCTTGTCGAGGATGCGGCCGATCTTGTCCTCGGTCCACCTGCGCAACGTGCCCTTGCAGTACTGGCGGTAGCGCTCCTTGGGGTTGGGCAGGATCGACGAGAAGAACGCGGCCTCCTTGGCGGTGAGGTCGCGCGCGGGTTTTCCGAAGTACTCCTGCGCCGCGGGGCCGATGCCGTAGAGGCCGGGGCCGTACTCGATCGCGTTGACGTAGATCTCGAAGATCCGATCCTTGTCGAGGTAGCGCTCGATCGCCCAGGTCAGGAACAGCTCCTGAAACTTTCGCGCCAGCGTCTTCTGGCGATACAGCAGGACGTTCTTCACGGTCTGCATCGTGATCGACGACGCGCCGTACTTGAAGCGTCGCGCCTCGAGGTTGCGGATGAGCGCGGTGCGGAACTCGCGCGGCAGAAAGCCGTGGTGCTTGTAGAACGCGCCGTCCTCGGTGGTCTGCAGCGACAAGAGCAGGTACGGCGACACCTCGGCGAGCGGCACGAAGTCGGGGTTCTCGGGGCCGACCAGGAACGACAGCCACTCGCCGCGCTCGACCTCGACGAAGTGCTCGAACGTGCCCTTCAGGCGCTCCATCGACGGCGCGACCTTGCGGGTGCGGCAGCCGTTGATGCCGACCGAGCCGCGCAGCTCGGTGGCCTGGAGGTTGGCCCAGTCGATCGCGAGGTGCAGGTCGGTCGCGAAGCTGCCGGCGAGCTGGTAGTTCGCCATCTCGGCGGTGAGCTGCGGCGGCAGCGCGTCGAGCACCTGCTGGCAGCCGACGGTGGGCACGACGAAGCGCGCGGCGAGCTTGGGCGCGACCTCGCCGCGGCCGAGCGACGCCTGGCCCGTGAGCTGGAACGGCAGGCCGCGGGTGCCGAAGTCGCCGCGCAGGAGCGTGTACGTGCGGGTGCTGCGATCATAGGTGAGCTCGACGTCGCCCGACATCGACTCGATGCGGACCGGCTGCTCGGCGACCATGGCGTGGGCGACGGTCAGATCGCGGACGTGGAAGCCGCCGTGGAGGCGGCCGATCGGGCCGTTGCGCGCGAGCGTCAGATCGATGTCGACGACGGTCTTGGGGTAGTCGACCAGGACGCTGTGCTCGAGGATCGGACGCAGCCGATCGAGGCTGAGCTCGTCGGCCTTGAGCCGGATCTCGCCGGTCGCGGCGCGGGGCTCGACCCAGCCGCGGGCGTTCCACAGCGTGCCGTCGACGCCGCCGTAGCCGCCCGCGAGGAACACCGCGAGGCGGCCGGGCTCGGGCGCGAGCCCGATCGTGCCGTGGATGCCGGTCAGCTTGAGCCCGGTCCACACCGAAAGCTCGCCGCCCGCGATGGTCGCCTCGGTCTTGTCGCCCGCGCGCGACAGCTCGATGGTCGCGACGCTGACGGTGGGGCCGTCGTCGGTGGTCGCGGCGGCGCCCTCGATGACGAGCTCGGACACGCCACCGCGGCGCGAGCCGCGCAGCTCGGTGGCGCTGCCGCGCAGACCGTCGGCGAGATCGACGACGTCGAGGGTGAGGCCGCGCCAGTGGATCGGCGCGCCGCCGGTGGTGCTGCCGCCGGGGCGCGTCGACGGCTTCGACGTGCCGAGCTGCTCCAGGTTGCTGTGGCCGGCGCGATCGCGATGGATGCTGACCGCGCCGCCGCGGATCGCGATGTCCCGGACCCGCGCGGTGCCGTACAGCGACGCGACGGTGTCGAAGTCGATGTCGACGCGCTCGAGCCGGGCCAGCGGCGCGGCGCCGTCGGCGGCGCCGGAGATGCGGACGTCGCGGAGGGTCGCGTGGCCCAGGCGGACCTCGATCGATCCGACCGTGACGTCGCGGCCGAGGCGCTCGGCCAGCCGCGGCACGCTCTTGGTGCGGATGTACCAGGCGCCGACCCGCGGATAGACCACGCCGAGGCCGATCGCGACGAGGGCGATCAGCCCGCCGAGCAGCGCCGCGGCGAGGAGCGGGCGGCGGTGGCGGCGGAGGCGGGCGAGGAGCACGGTCACGACGGGGAGTGCTTACAACGCGCGGCGCCGAAAAGGCATTGCGATCGGCGATCAAGGCCCAGGCGGGGCGAAGCTGGCGCGCACGGCGCGGAGGCCGACGCCGATCGACGCCGCGTCGGTAATGCCGTTTCCATCGAGATCGATGTCGTACGTCAGGAGCTCACCGAGCGTGGTGCGGACCTCGTCGACCGAGAGCGTGCAGTCGCCGTCGATGTCGAGGAAGCTGAGCATTGACTGTCCCGCCGAGTCAGACGTGCAGTTGCACGAACGCTGATCCTCCCGAACCCCACCGCGGTGTCGCGGCGATCACGCGCGATCGATCACGGACGGCAGCTGAACGCGACGAGCTGGCTCTTGCTGGCCGACAGCGACTGACCGACCAGGAAGAAGTCGCCGGCGTCGACGTTGATCTTGGTGTCGATGATGCGCTTGCCGCCGGCGTCGTCGAGGGTGATGCCGAGCGCGACCCGCGGCTTCTTGCCGTCGCGCGACGTGATGTCGCGGAACAGGAGGCCGGCCTTGCCGTGCACCAAGGTCGCGTCGCCGACCTGCTGCGGCGCGAGCTTGAGGCTGTGGGCGCCGACCCGCTTGAACACGTTCCACGACGCGAACGGCGGCTTCTTGAGCTTGCGCTCGAGCGGCTTCAGCTCGGCGTCGACCGCGGGGGCGGCGGCCGACGACGCCTCGATCTCCCAGATCGAGCAGGTGACGTCGGCCTGGGCGGCGCCGACAGTGGCGGTGGTGACGAGCGCGCACGCGAGCGCGACGAACATCATGGCTCTCATCAGATCCCCTCCGTTGCATCGTCGGCCGGGTCGTAGGCTTCGACCCAGATGACGGCGGTCTCGCCGTCTTCGTCGGTGACCGTGAAGACAGTGCCGGTCCCGGTCCCGACGTCGAGCGACTCGACCTCGGGCGCGGTCGGCGCCAGCGCGGGCTTGACGACGATCGGCGCGTCGCGGATGACGATCCGCTCGGTCGTGGTCGGCGACGGTCGCAACGCCAGGGCCAGGGCCGCGACCGCCCCGGCGCTGACCAGGCCGGTCACCAGGTGGCTGCGCCGACCCGAGAACCAGCCGCGCACCTTGCCGAACCACGACACCGCGGCGACCGGCGCGACCACGTTGTCGGTGACCGACTCGGCGTCGCGGTCGAGGCGGCGCTCGACCAGGTCCCACAGGTCGGCGAGGCGCGGCTCGGCCTCGTCGGCGCTGAGCTCGAGGTGGCCGCGGACCAGGGCGCCGAGCTCGACGACGCTGGCCTCGATCGCCGCGCCGTCTGCACCGCGCGCGGCGCGCTCGGCGGGCGTGAGCTCGCCGTCGGCGGCGAGCATGGCTTCGAGGGATTCGTTGTTGGACACGGGACAGTCGTGGGGG
>JAYTAJ010000995.1:0-2934 GCA_043737575.1 Myxococcales bacterium
TCGTGTCGATCGTCACGGCCGCCACGCTCTCGAGCGTCCAGCCCAGCCCGACCACCGAGTTGCCACCGCCGCCGCCGACCAGCGCCAGCCGCGGTGTCAGCGCCCGGGCCGCCGTCGCTGGCACGCTCACGCGGACCGACGCGCTGCCAGTGAACTCGTCGACCGATAGCTGATATTCCAACGCCCCCAACCCGCCCCCACTTGCCATGGATCGAAGCTAACCGAAGCGAGCCGACCGGGCAACGGGCGATCAGAGCATCGCGTTGACGATCGGCACGAGTCGCTGCAGGAGCTTCGCGAACGCGACGAGATCGAGCGTGCCCTCGGTCTGGTAGCCGACGATGACGTCGCGATCGCCGCGGCGCCAGGTGGCGCGGAAGTGGCGGCGGCTCGAGGTGCCGGTCACCGACATCGCCGACGCTTCTTCGTAGCCGACGGTCACATCGCCGACGGTGACGTGGGGCATCGCGGCCAGCTTCTGGGCGTGGGCGGCGGTGGCGGCGGGGGTGTCGATGTCGAGATCGTAGGCCGACCTGGTGGCGTAGACCTTGTCGAGCTCGGCCTTGGCCTGCGCCGCGATCGTGCGCATGCGAGTGGCGTCGGCGACGGCGGCGGCGGCCTTGGCGCGCGCCGACGCGGCGCGGTCGACCGCCTGCTCGGCCTTCTGCGCGGCGGCGGCCTGGGCCTCGGCGGCGCGGGCCTCGGCGTAGCCGCGGGCCTCGCGCGCCTTGCGCTCGGCGTCGTCACGCGAGCTGCCACACGAGGCGAGCAGGATCAGGACGAGCACGAAGGCGCGGCGCATCCGCGGAGTATCGATCAGAAACAGGCGAGGTTGTTGCCGATGCCGGTCGGCCGGCCGATGTCGAGCGCGGCGGAGGTCTTCTCGGCGCCGTGCTGCCAGATGCGCACGCCGGCGGCGCCGAAGGTGCCGTCGCTGACGATCACGTAGCCGTCGCGGCACGCGGCGACGTCGTCGATCTGCTGGGTCGTCGGGCTCAGCGCCGCGCTCACGGCGCCGGTCGCGAGCGCGATCGAGTGGAGCCGGCCGAACGACGACGAGAAGTCGGGCGCGAAGCCGGTGACGGCGAGCCACGCGGTGACGCCGTCGGGCGCGATGCTGACGTGGTTGGCGAGGCCACCGAGCGCGGCGTTGGTGGCGACGCAGCCATTGGCGGCCGGGGTCGCGCCGGTCCGGACCCGCGCGAGGCAGCCGTTGGTGAAGTCGTTGAACGCGGGCGCGGTCGCGATCAGCAGATCGCCGCCGAAGCTGCTGGCCGCGGGGGTCTCGATGAACTGGCCGATCGGGTTCGCCGAGGTCAGCGTGAACGTCGTCGCCACCGCGTTGGTCGCGGTGTCGATCACCGCGATCTGGGCGTTGCCGCGCGGCGAGAAGGTCGCGTCGAGCAGGCCGCACGCGACGTAGACCCGGGTGCCGACCGCGTAGGCCGACACGCAGTTGGGCTGACCGTCGGGATCGCCGGCGATCGCGATCGTCGTGATCGCGCGGGTGTCGCGATCGATCACGACGACGCCCGCGGTGCCGAGCGCGGGGACGTACAGCTTGCGGCCGACCATCGCGACGTCCTGCGGGTTGGAGCCGCCGCCGGTGCCGAGCTGATCGATCAGCGCCAGCGGATCGCCACCGAGGATCGTGACGTTCTCGCCCTGATCGCGGTTGACGATGAACAGCTCGTCGCCGATGCGGCGCAGGAACGGATCGCCGCCCGCGACGCCGGCCAGCGCGTTGGGGCGGACCGTCATCGCCTCGAGATCGATCGTCGAGAACACGCCGGTCACCGCGAAGTCGCCGGACACCGCGTGGGCGAGGTTGCGGACGACCACGGGCGCGTCGGGATCGCCGCCGCCATCGGGATCGGCGTCGCCGTGGTTGTCGCCACACCCACCGACCGCCGCACCGAAGAAGAGACCGAACGTGAGAACCGAGAGCTTGCTGCGTCGCATGTGTCACCCCTCGTGACGCGGGGCGCGCAACACAGCAGACGCTGGCCTTGCACCCCGAAGGTTGTGCGAAGGGCCGGTCTCCTGACTTCCGAATCGTCCTACTGGCGGCGCCTTCCCGGTTGCCCGGTGGCTAGCAGTGCCGCGTTCGTCCTCGGTTACAGTAGCGGGGGCTGTGCCGGTTTCTCACCGGCTTCCCGTCACCCGTTCGCGTGTGATTGTTGAAACGATCTGTTCGCTAGCTACTCCTTGACGCGGCCGGGTGTACCGGCCGACCGTCGCGGTGTCAACCATCGACCCCGCCTCAGCCTCAGGAGACCCATGCCCCTGCCACGATCCCTGCTGATCGCCGCGCTCGCGTGCAGCGCCGTCGGCTGCGCCGAGTCCACCGACGAGCGGCCCGCGACCTTCGAGTACATCGTGACCGCGGTGCTGCGGCCGTCGTGCGGCACCGCGACGTGCCACAACTCGATGACCAAGCGCGCGGGGCTCGCGTTCGACACGCTCGAGGCCGCCCACGAGGCGTTCGACGACAATCCGTTCGATGGCTGCGTCGTGCCCGGCGATCCGTGCGAGCCGGCGCAGTCGCAGCTGATCTTCCAGCTCCGCGCCGACGCCGACGACATGCGCATGCCGATCGACTCGCCGCTGCCCGACGCCGACATCGAGCTGATCGAGACCTGGATCCGCGCGGGAGCGGTGCGTTGATGCGCACCGCCGTCGTCGTCGCGCTTACGCTGGCCGCGAGCGCGGCCGTCGCGCACGCGTACCCGCAGTTCCAGATCTCGCGCGAGCAGACCTGCGCCAGCTGTCACGTCTCGCCCGACGGTGGCGGCCTGCTCAACGAGTACGGCGAGATGACCGCCGAGGACGACGCCAGGTGGGGCGGCGATCCGCGCTTCCTGCACGGCGCGGTCGAGCTGCCGCCGTGGCTCCACCTCGGCGGCGACGTGCGCGCGGCCGCGGGCGCATCCG
>JAYTAJ010000996.1:0-2932 GCA_043737575.1 Myxococcales bacterium
GTTCCTGTTCGCCTGCACGACCCCCGACGATCGCGATCCGTCCGACGTCGTTGGCGAGGTGCCGCTGATCGAATCCTCCGAGCCTGCGATCGAGGTCGCGGCTCGGCCGACGTTCCCGCCGCCGCCGGCCCCGCCCTCGACGATCGGCCCGGCCCCGTCGGCCGCGCGCGCCGCCGCGGGCGCCCCGACGTGCGCCGCCGCCGCCGAGATCCCGTGCGACGGCGTCGATCAGGACTGCGACCAGCTCGACAGCTGCGACGCCAATCGCGACGGCATCGTCGAGGCCTACGCCGCGACCGGCGACCCCAACGTCCGCGTCGGCGTCACCACCGAGTGAGCGCGCGGCCCGTGATGATAGTAGGCTCGGGCGGGAGGACGTGATGATGGGGTTGAAACTACGCACGGCTGTCTGCATCGCCACTCTCGCGGCAGGGACCATCGTCGCGGTCGCCGACGACGAGGCCGATCTGGTTCGCAGCGTCGAGGACAACCTCGAGCGCGTCGAGGACTACCTCGATGGCATCGCGGGCGACGCAAGCGATGGCGACCTCGGCTCGGCGCTCGACCACGCGAGCCGCGTGCGCGACGCCGCCGAGCGGCTGCGAGCGCTGGGGCCGCAGGCGGAGCCAGGGCGAACCATCGCGGACAGATATCCCGACTGGACGCGCTCGTTCACCGACGCCGCAGCGGCGCTGCGCCAGCTCAAGGGCGCGCAGCTCCGCATGCGCGAGGACGGCCTCGCCGAGCGCTGCCGCCAAGCGTCGACTCGGCTCAAGGTCGAGATCCAGGACCTGGTGCGCGACGACGTGCCCGAGGCGATCTCGTCCCTACCCGAGCGCGCCGAGCGGGCCGCCGAGGAGCCGAGGCGGATGCTCGCGCAGCACGAGCAGTGGAAGCAGCAGGCCGAGCGCTCGCGCGACGACGCCCGCCGCTTCCTCGAGACGCACGGCAAATGGTCGGGCGTGCGCAGCGAGCTTCACGACGGCGCCAAGGACACCTGGGACCTCGTCCGCGTCGCCTGGGACGACGCGTCTCGCGAGTGCTCCGAGCTGGTGAGGGGGCGCGACAATCCCGTGGTCGTCGAGGCGCTGCGGACGCTGACGGGCACCGAGTCCGGACGCAAGCTCCTCATCGAGGAGATGACCAGCCACGTCGTCCGGATCGCGATGCTCCTCGACGGGATCGCCGTTCAGGCCGCGACGGGCGAGATCGACGATGCGATCGCGCGGCTCCGAGCCATCGAAGCGAGCCTCGCGGTCCTCGAGCGCACCAAGGGCAAGTCCGCCGACGCCAAGCGGACATTCGAGACCTGGACGAAGTACGTCAGTCAGCTGGCGCCGTCGCTGGCGGCCCTGCGCCGCTTGAAGGAGTACCAGTATCGAACCGATCGCGCTCCCGAGCGCTGCACGCAGTCCGTGCAGGAGCGAGGCCAGGCGCTTGCCAAGGGGCACCGCAACGCGGGACGCGAGGCGATCGAAGTCGCCAGCACGATCGGCGCGGCGCTCACCGAGGCCATCGCCATCGCCAACGCCGAGCAAGGCAAGCGCGACGTCGAGAGTCTGCGCCGCGAGGTCCGCCTGGATGCCGACGGTGATCCGTGGCAGGCGATCGAGAGCCCGCTCGCTCGCGGCGCCGACGCGATGGTCGCGTACTACGGCACCGCGCTCGAGACCGCGAAGGCGCGGTGCGAGGACGTCGCGAAGGGCGCCGAGGCCGAGCGTTTCAAGGAGCGGCTCCAGGGCCTGTGCACGAGAAGCGAACTGCAGGGGCTGGACACGCTCGTCGACCAGCACTGCAAGGGCGCCGCGCGGACGTGCAGCGAGAAGAAGGCGCCGACCCTCTCGTGTGCAGAGCTGCGCGAGCGGCTGGAGCGGAACCAAGCGTGTCTGAGCGCGCGCCTCGACATCCGCACGCACTGCAAGCTCTCCGATCCTGGCCACGACGAGCGGATCGAGGGCGAGACCAACGCGGTCGCGACGTGTCAGGAACGGATCGACAAGCAGTGCTGAGCGTGGTCCCGCTGGGACGCGTGTTGCCCGCGCTCGCCGCGTGGGCGCGGCCCTGGCCCGCCGACCCGCCCGTCCCGGATCCAGGTCATTGCGCCGCCTGCGGTCGGCTGGCGCGCGCGTTCTCGAGGCCGTGGCACGAGCTCACCGCGCGGGACCTGCGCGCGCTGCGAGCCCTCCCGCAGTACCTGACGACCGACGCGTTCCTCCACTACCTGCCCGCGTACTTCGCGGCGGCGATCGGCTGCTCGAGCTGGGGCCGCGATCACTTCGAGTCGATCGTCGTCACGCTGTCGCGACCGCGGACCGCGGTGCCGCGCTACGTCGCGTTTCACAGCGACCGCGTCGATCGGCTCACGCCCCGGGAGCGGGAGCTGGTCGCCGCGGCGATCGCCGAGGTCGCGACGCGGCGCGCGTGGCCGCTGGGCGACGAAGCGCGCACGGCGATCGCCACGTTGCGCGGCGCGCCGCGGGAGGCGATGCGCGAGCCCGGCGTCGATGCGGGCCCCACCCGTCGAACCTGGGACTGGGTCGGCGCGCTCCAGGATCGGATCGCGGAGGTCTTTCCGACCGCGCCCGTGCCGACGGTCGAGCTGATCGCCGATCCGCGCACGCGCAGCGACGAGCGGCGCGCCTATCGCGCGTTCGGCGGCGTCCGCTGGGATCGGGTGTCGACCGCCGAGGCATGGTCGGGCGATGGCGCGCTCTATCTGGTGCGGCCCCGCGCGCTGCCGAGCTGTGTGCCGACGTTCTTGAGCTACGCGCTCGAGCCGAACGGCACCGCCGTCGAGCTGGCCGAGAGCGTGGGCTTCGCGCTCGGCCGGATCGCCCTCGAACGCGAGACCGCGGCGTACCAGCGCGCGCGCTGGAATGCCTTCCTTCCCGCGCAGCGTCGGGTGATCGGCGCGGTCCTGGCGGCCAGCGCC
>JAYTAJ010000997.1:0-6685 GCA_043737575.1 Myxococcales bacterium
CAGTCCGAGATCTGGTAAGACCCGCCCATGGCGCCCACCTCGGAGGATCCGCGCGTCGCGCGGCTGCAGGAGATCCTGGCCGCGCTCACCGAGCTTCGGTTCGGCGAGTCGCTGACGCAGGTCGAGGCCGCGCTGGCGGCGTGGCGCAGCGGCGACGCCGAGGCGCTGACCGCCCACGAGGCGACGGTCCGCCACGTCGAGCGTGCCGACGCGATCATGCGCGAGGCGATCGCCCTGGCCCGCGATCCCGAGGCCCTGCTCACCGCCGCGATCGAGGCCGCGGTGTTGACCGCCGCCGAGCGCGACGCCCTGGTGGCGGCGCCGCTGCCCGAGCTGGCGATCGAGTCAGCGTCGCCAGCGCGGCCCGGCAAGCGCGCGGTCGCCGACGCGCTGCTCGCGCGCGGCCCGATCCTGGTGCACGCCGACGCTCGCCGCCCCGGCGTCGCGGTCCCGGCCCGGTTCGTCGGCGAGACCAAGCTGGTGCTGCGGTTCGGCTACGGCCTCAATCCGCCGATCCCGGATCTGACCGTCGACGACGACGGCATCTCGGGGACGCTGGTGTTCGGCGGCGTGCCGTTCGGTTGCGTCCTGCCGTGGTCGGCGGTGTTCGCGCTCATCCTCGACGGTGAGGCCCGCGGCATGGTGTGGCCCGAGGACGCGCCCGACGAGCCCGAGGTCGTCGCCGCGCCCGCGGGTCCCGACGGCGACGCCGATCCGCCGACCCGCGCCAAGCGTCCCAGCCATCTCCGTCTCGTTGATTGAGCCATGGGGGACACTCCTCCGACGCGGCCGATCTCGATCGCCGACACGATGCGCGATCCGCGGACGACGCTGCCGCTCGAGACCAGCGAGCTGCGGCCGCTCCTGGCCGACGACGATCGCTACCAGCTGCGCCACGTGATCGGCCGCGGCGGCATGGGCGAGGTCTGGGCCGCCGACGATCGTCAGGTCGGGCGCGAGGTCGCGATCAAGATCGCGCGCGACGTCACCGACGCCGACGGGGTCGCGCGGTTCCTGCGCGAGGCCCGCATCCAGGGCCAGCTCGATCATCCCGCGGTGGTGCCGGTCCACGAGGTCGCGACCCGCGACGGCGTCACGTTCTTCGCGATGAAGCGAGTGCGCGGCGAGACGTTGGCGAGCCTGATCACGCTGCTCGCCGCGGGCGACGTCGACGCCCAGCGCCGCGCCACGCCGCGGCGGCTGCTCACCGCGTTCGTCAGCGGGTGCCACGCGATCGAGCTGGCCCACGGCCGCGGCCTCCTGCACCGCGATCTCAAGCCCGGCAACCTCATGCTCGGCGATCACGGCGAGGTCTACGTCCTCGACTGGGGCCTCGCCAAGATCGTCGACGGCGCCGACCTGCCACCGTCGACGCCGAGCCTGCGGCCCGAGCTCGACGCCGCGCTGACCGAGGCCGGTCAGTACCTCGGCACGCCCGGCTACATGGCACCCGAGCAGGCGCGCGGCGAGCCGATCGACGTCCGCGCCGACGTCTACGCGCTCGGCGCGACCCTGTTCGAGCTGCTCACCCATCGCCCGCTGGTGCCGCGCGGACCGCTGGCCGCGCTGATCGCCGCGACCCTCGCCGGCGTCGACGCCCGGGCGTCGCGCCGCGGCGACGCGATCGCGCCCGAGCTCGAAGCGATCTGCGTGCGCGCGACCGCGCTGCACCCCGCTGATCGCCACGCCAGCGTCGCCGAGCTGCGCGAGGCGATCGAGCGCTACCTCGACGGCGATCGCGATCTCGAGCGCCGCCACGCCCTCGCCGATCACGCGGCCGGCGAGGCTCGCGCCGAGCACGCCGCTGCGCTCGCCGGCGACGCGACCGCGCGCGCCGCCGCCCTCGCGTCGCTCGGCCGCGCCCTCGCCCTCGATCCGACCCACGCCGACGCCCAGCGCCTGCTGATGGAGCTGATGGTCGCGCCGCCGCGCGAGCTGCCCGCCGAGGTCGAGCGCGCCGTCGCCGCTGCCGAGGACGCGACCTACACCGCGCTGGCGGGCGCCGGCGCGTGGATCTACGTGCTGTGGTTGCCGCTCGCGCTGGTGCTGGTGTGGATGGGCCTGCGCGACGTCGATCCCATGCTCGGCTGGGTCGGCTTCACCGTCGCCACCGCGATGACGATGCTGACCGGCAAGGCGCGCGGCCGCATCGATCCGTTCACGTACTTCCTCGGCCTCGTGCTCAGCAGCACCGCGATCGCGATCGCCAGCCGGGTCTCCGGCACGATGATCCTGACGCCGACCCTGTTCACCATGAACGCCGTCGGCTTCGTCGCCGCCGCGCGCCGCCAGTGGATCATCCCGACCGTCGTCATCAGCGTCGGCTACCTCGTCGCGCCGCCGCTCCTCGAGTCGCTCGGCTACATCGCGCGCACCACCGTCGTCGACGGCGGCGCCATCCACGTCACGTCGCCCGTCGTCGCGTTCCAGGAACCCCAGGCCACCGTCGCCGCCGTCGGCGCCGCCGTCCTCTTCCTGATCATGGTCACCGTCGCCGCCGGTCGCATCCGCGCCCGCATGCTCGCCCAGACTCGCCGCGCCGAGCTCGCCGCCTGGCAACTCCGCCAGCTCGTCCCCAAGATCGAACGCTGAACCGCAACCGACTATCGGCATCGCGGATGTCGATCCGGCCGCGTTCCGATCGTCGCTCGGATACACCACCGAGTCACAAGGAGACACGCGATGAAGGTCATGATGTTCGTGAAGGCGACCAAGCAAACCGAAGCGGGCAAGGCGCCGACCAAGGAGGCGATCCTCGCGATGCACGAGTTCAACGAAGAGCTGCAGAAGGCCGGCGTGCTCCTCGATCTCGGCGGGCTCACGCCGATGAGCCGCGGCGTGCGCGTGCGGTACAGCGGCAGCAAGCGCACGGTGATCGATGGCCCGTTCGCCGAGGCCAAGGAGCTGATCGCCGGCTACTCGCTGCTCGAGGTCAAGACGCTCGCCGAGGCGGTCGAGTGGGCCAAGCGCGCGCCGTTCGGCATCGGCGTGCAAGACGGCGAGGAGCCGGAGGTCGAGATCCGGCCGCTGTTCGACCCGTCGGACTTCGACCCGGGCCAGGGCGTCTAGCGCGCCGACCGTAGCCCGTCCCCGGTCACCGCGCCGCGCGATGCAGCCTCACCCCGCACGCCGCCGGCACACCCGGACACGGCGGCGCCAGCTTCTCGAGCTGGATCACCACCCCGATCCCCGCATACTCCGCGACGATCGCGTCGGCCATCGCGCCCGCCAGCGCCTCGATCAGGCGAAACGTCGACTGCGTCCCCAACCGCACCACGATCTCGGACACCTTGTAGTAATCGATGGTGTCGACGAGCTTGTCCGACCGGCTGGCGTCGCCGAGGTCGCGCTCGAGCGTGAGATCGACCCGAAAGCGTCGCGTGCCGCGGCGCTCGGCGGCGGTGTAGCCATGGTTGCCCTCGAACTCCAGCCCGCGGACGAACACCGCGTCGCTAGACACTAGACATCCGTCTCGCGCTCGGCGCCCTTCTGCAGCTTCCGCTTGATCATCTGGCGCTTGAGCGGCCCGACGAAGTCGACCAGGAGCCGCCCGGTCAGGTGATCGTTCTCGTGCAAGAGGCAGCGCGCCATCAGGCCCTCGCCGTCCATCTCGAACCAGTTGCCGTCGAGGTCCTGGGCCCGCACCCGGGTCTTCATCGGCCGCTCGACCTGCACGTAGATGTTCGGGAACGACAGGCAGCCCTCGTCGGACTTCTGCTGCTCGGCGCTCTCCGACACGACCTCGGGGTTGATGAACGCGACCGGCATCGCCTCCTTGGCGAGGCCGGCCAGCTCCGGCTCGACGATGAACATCCGGCTGGCGTCGCCGAGCTGGAGCGCGGCGATGCCGAGGCCGCGCTCGGCGTACATCGTGTCGACCAGATCCTGGTAGAGCGCGCGCAGCGCGGCGCCGAACTCGGTGACGGCCACCGACGGCTGACGCAGCCTCGGATCGGGCCAGATGACGACATCGCGAACCGCCATGGGCGCACCGTACGGTTCCGGGTTGCCCCTGTCAACGCGCTGCCTCGTCGACGGCAACCGCCCCGTGATGGCGTTGACAAGCGCTACCCCAGGTGCCAAGGATCCGCGGCCCATGCACGTCGTCCGCTACGCCCAGGCCCGGATGCCGACGCCTCACGGTGAGTTCCGCGTCGTGGTTTATCGGACGGGACTTCCCGCAGGCGCGGGCGGCGCGGCGGTCGGTGGCGCCGACGAGGAGCACGTCGCGATGGTGATGGGCGAGGTCGCGGGCGACGCGGTGCTCGCGCGGGTCCACTCGTCGTGCTTCACCGGCGAGGTGCTGGGCAGCCAGCGTTGCGACTGCCGCGCCCAGCTCGATGCCGCGCTCGCGCGCATCGCCGCCGAGGGCCGCGGCGTCGTCGTGTATCTGGTGCAAGAGGGCCGCGGCATCGGCCTCGGCAACAAGATCCGCGCCTACGCGCTGCAGGACGGCGGCGCCGATACCGTCGAGGCCAACCTGCAGCTCGGCTTCGACGCCGATCACCGCACGTACGATCTCGCGGCCGCGATCCTCCGCGATCTCGGCGTCGCGTCGGTCCGGCTCATGACCAACAACCCCGGCAAGATCGCCGGGCTGGTGGAGGCCGGCCTGTCCGCGATCCACGAACCGCACTGGATCGACGCGGGCGCGGAGAGCGCAGGCTATCTCGCGGTGAAGAAGCACAAGATGGGACACCTCTCATGACGCTCAGCGACGCCCAGGTCCGCGAAGTCCTCTCGACGGTGAAGGACCCGGCGATCGACGCCGACATCGTCGGCCACCGCATCTTCACCGGCTGCGAGCTCGACGGCGACGACGTGCTGGTGAAGGTCGATCTGCCGACCCACGCGTACCCCCAGGCGATGCGCCGCGAGCTGGCGACGCGGATCGAGACCGCGCTCAAGGCCGCGGGCGCGCGCCGCGTGACCGTGGTGCCGCAGGTCGTGACCGCGTTCACGCCGTCGCCGAGCGACAAGGCGCTGCTGAAGGGCCCGAAGAACGTGATCGCGGTGGCGGCGGGCAAGGGCGGCGTCGGCAAGTCGACGGTCGCGACCAACCTCGCGCTCGCGCTGCACCGCCACGGCGCCAAGGTCGGCCTGCTCGACGCCGACGTGTTCGGCCCGTCGATCCCGACCATGCTCGGGCCGCCCGAGCGGCCGCCCGGCACCGCGGGCGACAACAAGATCATCCCGGCCATCCATCACGGCATCAAGGTCATCTCGGTCGGCTTCTTCGTCGACAAGGGTGAGGCGGTGGTGTGGCGCGGCCCGATGGTGCATCGGCTGTTGCAGCAGTTCCTCGGCGACGTCGAGTGGGGCGATCTCGACTACCTGGTGTGCGATCTGCCGCCGGGCACGGGCGACGTCCAGCTGTCGTTGTCGCAGCTCATCCCGATCGCGGGCTCGGTGATGGTGACGACGCCGCAGGAGGTGTCGATCGTCGACGTCGTGAAGGGCATCGCGATGTTCGAGAAGGTCGAGATCCCGATCCTCGGCATCGTCGAGAACATGAGCCACTACACCTGTCCGGCGTGCGGACATCGCGACGAGATCTTCAGCCATGGCGGCGGCAAGCGCCTGGCGCAGGAGGTCGGCACCGAGTTCCTCGGCGAGATCCCGATCGACACCCGCATCCGCTTCGGCGGCGACGCCGGCGTCCCGATCGTGATCGCCAGCCCCGACGCCGCGATCAGTCAGGGCTTCATGACGCTGGCCAGCCGCGTCGCGATCAAGCTCGCCGCCACCGTGCTCGCCAAGCCGAAGCGCTCGTCGCGCCTCGCCGTGATCAAGTGATCTCTCTGCACCCGGTGCGTCGCGCGGGATGATCGATGCACGCTCGGGCGGGTAGCGTGGGGCGAGGGCTCCACGCCCATCGATGCTCAGTTCACGACGCCTTCGCACGGGACGAGCTGACAGAGCAGGCGGCTGACGTGATCGATCACGCGGTCGAGGCGATCGGCGGGGTCGAGGCGCTCGAGGAGGATCTGGCGCTCGCCGTGATCGATCACCAGCGCGGCGGCGATGGCGTCGGCGCAGCTGCCGGGGTGCTGGCAGTCGGCGACCAGGGCGCGGAGCTGGGCGCCGCCGCGATCGAGGGCGAGCGCGAGCCGGTCGCACAGCGCGACCAGCTGGCGGTGGCCGCGGGCGACCGCGTCGGGCCGCGTGGTCTGATCGTCGACGAGGATCTGGGCCGCGACCTGGCGGTAGCTGCGGGTCGGCGCCAGCTCGTGATCGATCGCGACGCGGGCGAGGCCGCGCAGCACGATCAGGTAGCGGCCATCGTCGGTCTCCTCCGCCGCGATGATCCGGCCGATGCCGCAGTGCGGGTACACCGCCGGCCGGCCCTCGTAGTCCTCCTGGTAGCCGGGGCACAGCCGCGCGATCGCGATCAGCCGGTCGCCCGCGAGCGCATCGCGGATCATCTCGCGGTAGCGCGGCTCGAAGACGTGCAGCGGCATCAGGCCGCCAGGCAGGAGCACCGCGTTGGGCAGCGGGAAGATCGCGAGCTCGTCGAGGGCGTGCGGCTCGATCGAGTCGCGGTCGTCGAGCGGCAGGTCGCCGAGGTCGCTCATCCGAACACGTCCAGGCACGAGCCGGTCAGCGCGGTCGGCGCCGCGGCGGCGAGGAACAGCGCGGTGGTCGCGACGTCGTCGGCGGTCATCGCCGGCGCCGCGTCGGGATG
>JAYTAJ010000998.1:0-2931 GCA_043737575.1 Myxococcales bacterium
GGCACCACCGCCAAGCAGCTCGGCGAGGAGTGCGTGGCGTCGTCGGAGTGCGCCGACGGGCTGGTCTGCGACTTCGGTCGCGACCCCCACGTCTGCGCCAGCAACGTGTCGGTCGACGCCGCGGCGATCGACGCCGACGACACCATCGATGCCGCCGAGCTCGACGCCGCGACGATCGACGGGCGCACCATCGATGCCGCCACGATCGACGCGCGCGTGATCGATGCCGCGGTGATCGACGCGCCGCCGATCGACGCGGCGACGCCGATCGACGCTCCCACCGACGCCGAAACCGACGCGCCCGCGGTTCCGCCCGACGCATGAGAGAGCGCGGCCTCGAGTTCAAGGTAGGGCTCCTGCTGATCGTCGCGACGGCGATCCTGGTGGGCTTCGTGTTCGTGCTCGGCAACTTCTCGCTGTCGTCGGGCTACACGATCTACGTCGACTACGACTACAGCGGCAACCTGCAGCCGGGCGCGCCGGTCAAGGTCGCGGGTATCAAGGTCGGCAAGATCGAGGACGTCCGCTTCCTCGGGGGCAAGCTCGATCCGTCGACCAACCGCCGGGTCTACGTCCGGGTCGAGGCGTGGATCGAGGACCGCGCCCGCGACAGCATCCGCCGCGACGCCGAGTTCTTCGTCAACACCGCGGGCGTGCTCGGCGAGCAGTACCTCGAGATCGTCCCGGGCAAGGACTGGGACCACCCACCGATCGCGCCGGGCGCCAAGCTGGTCGGGCGCAACCCGCCGCGCACCGACCTGGTGCTGGCGCGGCTCTACGACGTGCTCGACTCGCTGTCGGAGGTGCTGACCGAGGACAAGGAGGTCATCAAGAACCTGCTGCGCAACAGCGCCAGCGCGGTCGCGTCGGCCGATCAGCTCCTGCGCGACAACCGCGAGCAGCTCGGCAAGCTGATCGCGTCGTCGAGCGGCCTCGCCGATCAGGCGACGCAGACCTTGACCAAGGTCAACGCCGGGCTCGACGGCCGCGCCCTCGCGCGCACCGTCAACGACGCCGACGCGCTCCTGGTGAGCGGCCGCCAGGCGATCGACAAGGTCACGCCCGAGGCGGTGGCGCTGCTCACCGACGCCCGCCGCGTCACCGGGGTCATCACCGAAGCGCGGGTCGATCGCGCGATCGGCGTGGCCGACAAGGCCGCGGGCGCGGTGCAGCAGGCCGGCGGGCTGATCGAGAACGTCGACGGCCTCGTCACCGATCTGCGGGCGGGCAAGGGCACCGCGGGCGCGCTGCTCGCCAAGGACGACGTCTACGTCGACGTCCGCGAGCTGATCCGCGACCTCAAGCGCAATCCCTGGAAGTTCTTCTGGAAGGAATGACGCGAGTGCGGCGAACCACCGTGGCGCAGGCTCCGGCACCCAGCGCAG
Source organism: Myxococcales bacterium (assembly GCA_043737575.1). GTDB lineage: Bacteria > Myxococcota_A > Polyangia > Haliangiales > Haliangiaceae > UBA2376. Next base: position 1,386 of record JAYTAJ010000998.1, read on the forward strand.
AACACTTCGCCCTTCGCTGCGCGAAGGTCTCGTGACCCCCGGCGGCGAGCCTCGCGCGCAAGCCGTCGTCGGCGTCGTCGTGCTGGCGGTGATCGCGATCGCCGCGGTGTTCGTCGTCGCGATCTGGCCGCGGATCGAGTTCGGCGGCGGCGTGCGGGTCCACGTCGCGTTCGCCCACGTCGGCTCGCTGCGCGAGGGCGCGCCGGTGATCATCGCGGGCCAGACCATCGGCCGGGTCGAATCCATCGCGCTGGTACCGCCGGGCGGCGTCGCCGCCACCCATCCGCTCGCCGCGACCGGCGGCGCGATCGCGATCGTGCTGCTCGACGACGGTCGCCGCGGCATGATGGCCGCGAACGCCGAGGTCTTCGTGTCGTCGCGCGGCCTCCTGTCGGCGCGCTACCTCGAGCTGGGGCCGCCCGCCGACGGCTCGCCGCCCGGCCCGCCGATCGCCGCGGGCGCGCTGGTGCGCGGCGTCGATCCGCCGACCCTCGATCGCGCGCTGCAACGGACCTGGGACAATCTGCAGCGGTCGCGGATCTTCTTCGACGAGGTCGGCCCTGAGGCCGACGCGTTCACCGCGCGCCTCGCCGAGCTGTCGGCGACGCTGGCGACGATCGAGCCGATGCCGGGCGCGGTGCGCGAGCTGGTCGCCGAGGTCCGCGACCTGATGTCCGAGGTCCGGACGCTCCGCGCCACCCTCGACGGTGCCGGCGCCGATCCCGACGACCTCGAGGCCCTGGCCGGCCGCGCCGAGGCCACGGTCGCGCGGGTCCGCGCCGGCCTCGATCGGATCGGGGCCGGCCTCGATGCGCTCACCGCCGATCTGTCGCGGGTGCGCGGCCACGTCGCCGCGGTCGGCCCCGCCACCCTCGATCGCCTGCGCACCACGCTCGCCGAGATCGATCGCCAGCTCGCGCGGATGCAGCTGGTCGCCGCCAACGCCCGCGGCCTGCTCGCGCTGATCAAGCGCGGCGACGGCAGCCTGTTCAAGCTGTCGCGCGATCCCGAGTTCCCCGAGGACGCCAAGGAGCTCGGCCGCATCATGAAGCGCACGCCGTGGCGCATCCTCGGCCGCACCGGCCGCGACACCACGCACCCCGATCCGTAGCTCGTCCCAGTGGAGCGTCGGTCCCCTCGCTCCACGCGCAACCTCAGAACCCGGGCGTCTCCATCGGGCCGGTCGCGACGCCGCGGATGAACTGCTGGACGATCGGATCGGCCGAGGCCGCGAGCTCGGCCGGCGTGCCGAGGGTGTGGACCCGGCCCTGGTAGAGGAACGCGACCCGGTCGGCGACGGTCATGATCGACGGCAGATCGTGGGACACCACGATCGCGGTGACGCCGAGCGTGCGCGACAGCTCGCGGATCAAGCGATCGATGCGGCGGGCGTTGACCGGATCGAGGCCGGTGGTCGGCTCGTCGAACAGCACGACCTCGGGATCGAGCGTCAGCGTCCGCGCGATCGCGGCGCGCTTGCGCATGCCGTCGGACAGCTCGGTCGGATAGCGATCGGCGAAGTCGGCGAGGTAGACCTGCGCGAGGC
>JAYTAJ010000999.1:0-6672 GCA_043737575.1 Myxococcales bacterium
CTGGGCGTGTGCATGCCGTTCCCGCCGTGCTCGACCATCGACGCCGGGCCGCCCGACGGCGACGCCGGCGTCGATCCGATCCCGCAGTGCCCCGCCGGCTCCACCTGCCGCAACGGCGTGTGCTTGCCCGACGACGACTTCGATGGCGACGGCTACGGCGCCGCCGACGACTGCGACGAGACCAACCCCGACATCCACCCCAACGCGCCCGAGGTCTGCAACGGCGTCGACGACAACTGCTTCGGCGGCCCCGACGAGGCCGATCCGATGGTGATGTGCGCGCTCGATCCGACCGGCGAGGTCTGCGTCGCCGGCGCGTGCGCGTGCTTGCCCGGCCGCTTCGATCTCGATCCCGTGGTGCCCGACTGCGAGTGCGTCGCCGCGCCCGCGATCGATCGCGGCACCAGCTGCGCGGCGGCGATCGATCTCGGCCAGATCCCCGACACCGGCATGATGCGCGTCGAGGTCGGCAACATCCCCAACGGGCGCCGGCTGTTCTACCGATTCCGCGGCATCGACTCCGCCGACACCACCTGCGACAACTACCATGTGCGCGCCGCGCTCACCGGCAACCCGACCGATCAGTTCCGCGTCCGCATGATGCGGGGGACCTGCGACGACAGCGCGCCCGCCGACGCCACCACCTACGAGTGGGCGCTCGATCTGCGCGCCGACATCGGCGGCGTGTTGACCGGTCAGTGCCCGTGCTGGAGCGGGACGCCGGTCGACAACGTGTCGCCGTGTGGCGACGACTCGGCCGACTACTTCGTCGTGGTCGAGCGCACCGCGGGATCGCCGACGACGTGCGAGGCCTACGGGCTCGAGCTGTCGAACGGCGTGTACGACTGGATGTAGCGGCGCGCGCCGTGGCCGTGCGCCCGACGACCCATGGCGAACATCGGCTACATCCAGGTCGTCCGGCACTGCAACCACTTCTGCGGCTTCTGCTCGAACCCGACGACGCCGTACACCCACGACCTGGCGTCGATGCAGCCGCTGGTCGACGATCTGGTGCGACGCGGCTACTTCGGCGTGATCCTCACCGGCGGCGAGCCGACGCTCCACCCCGAGCTGCCCGCGATCGCGCGCTACGCCCGTGACGCCGGCCTCCACGTCCGGCTGATCACCAACGGCAGCCGCCTCGCCGATCCGACGTTCGCCGTCGAGCTGGCGGACGCGGGCGTGCAGCTCGCCCACGTGTCGATCTACTCGGTGGTGCCGGCGATCGAGGCCCGGCTGCGCGGCGCCGAGGGCACGCTCGGCGCCGCGTTCGCGGCGCTCGACAGCGCCCATCGCGCCGGCATCGAGGTCAACGTCAACTGCGTCATCAACCAGCTCAACGCCGATCACCTCGATCGCAACGTCGCGTACCTGACGCGCCACCACCCGCAGGTCCGGCACTTCGTGTGGAACAACCTCGATCCGTCGATGGGGCGGGCCGAGGTCAACCAGGCGCAGTTCACGCCGCGGCTCGCCGACTTCGAGCTGTCGCTCGAGCGCGCGATGCGGCTCCTGCACCGCAGCGGCCGGACGTTCCGCGTCGAGAAGGTGCCGCTGTGCTACCTCGGGTCGTTCCCGTGGGCCAGCACCGAGACCCGCAAGATCGTGAAGGGCGAGGAGCGCATCGTCCACTTCCTCGACGACAAGCAGACCGTGCGGCAGACCGCGTGGGATCACGTCTACGCCGAGGCGTGCGGCGCGTGCACGCTGCGCGAGATCTGCGGTGGGCTGTTCGATCGCGGCGCCGCCTACGATCCGGCCGAGCTGGCGCCGCAGTTCATCGACCGCGACGATGTCGTCCGCGCGATCATCGAGGACCCGCTCGATCCCAGCTATCCGCTGCGCGACCTCGCCGCCTGGAAGCGCGCCTTCGCCGAGCGCGTCGTCGCCGAGCGCCCTGCCGCGATGCGCGCCGCCGACGCGCCGCCGGTCGGCCGCATCACCGACGCCGGCGTCCGGCTCTACCAGGCCAAGCGCCGCCGCGAGGCCCGGCTCGCCGAGGCGACGAACGTCGTGCAAGAGCGCGACGACGACTAGCGGGTCAGGCGCGGCTGCCGTCGGACCACCAGGTCAGGGCGCTCAGCGCGTCCGCGCGCTCGTCGGCGTGGGTGTCCGCGATCCAGCGGAGGAACAGGCAGATCGCGTGGCGCTCGGCCTGCGTGTAGAGGGCAAGGCTCACCTGGCGCTCGCGCGGCGAGTCACTGACATGGCGCAGATGCGAGACGGTCCATAGCCGCACGAGGCCGTCCTCGGCGGAGGCGAGCAACCACAGCGGTAGATAGTGGCGCCGCGCGGTCGGGGTGAACCACGAGAGTCCGCTGCGCTCGTCGATCGGCACGTGGCGCGGGACAGCGGTCCAGCGTCGTCCGCGGAGGGCGCGGCGGATGTCCGCGGCATCACCGTCGTCGGCGCCGTCGGCGAACAAGGCCGACCGAGGCGGCGGCGAGCCCAGGAACGCGGCGTGGATCGCGCGTGTGAGGAGCGCGTAGGTCGCCGAGTGGTCCATCGGGTCAGCAGCCATTGGTCTTCATGAGGTCTTCACACGACCCCAGCCCGTCGCCGACGTACTTGATCTCCGTGTTGTGGGAGTCCTGCTGTCTCGAGTAGCACCGATCGCGAAGCACGATCCGTGCATCGCGGCACTTCCCGCACTCGCCGAATGGTTGGTCCATCCAGTCATGCGAGGACACTACACCGCCGTCGCGATGCGAGGGTCGCTCGAGTGGGATGCTCACTCGCGCGAGTCGTACCAGTCGGCGAAGCGGCTGATGAGGAGCATGCCGGGCAGGAGCCAGCACAGGGCGCAGACGACGAGGACGACGAGCGCGCCCAAGATCAGCCATCCGGTCGGGTCCCACGCGCCTTGGCCGCCCGCGGTGCACCACAGGGTCGCCCCGCTGCCTGGTAGGGGGCGCGCCACGGTCTGGCAGGCGGTGAAAACCGCGAGGCTCGGTCGCAGCACCAGCGCTGGTGCTGCCAGGCACGACGCGAGCTGCGCGATCAGCAACAACGCAGGGAGCCAGACGCGGCGGCGCACGTTGGAAGGACGCGCAGCGAGGCGCAGCGATTCCGTCCGATCGGTCTGGTCATGACCGAGTGCGCCGATCGGCGTGACGACGATCAGCGCGACAGGCGCGGATGCCAGTAGCGCTCGATCGCTGTGGTCACGCGCGTGGCGTCGGTCGGGTCGGTCGCGGCCACCCAGCGCAGGAACTCGATCACCGCGGCGATCTGGGCGGCGGTCAGGCCGTCGGTGGCGTCGCCCTCGGGCAACCACGACGGGTAGTCGGCAAGGGCCGAAAAGACGTAGTCGCGGATCTCCGGATCTTCCAGGCCGCGCAGCATCCACGCGGCGATGAAGTAGCCGAAGCCGCGCGGCGCCAGCCAGATCAGATCGGCGCGACGGCGCCAGATCAGGTCGCGCGGCAAGGTCGTCCACGCGCGGTGCTTGAGCGCGGTGCGGAGCTCGCGCCGCTCCCAGTAGTCGTCACCCGGCCGCGTGATCTCGTCGGCGCGCGGCCGCGGTTTGGTCGGGAACGCACCGACGATTGCGCGACGGATCGGCGCGTCGTCGACGGTCATCGTTGGTTCGCCTCCAGCGCGCCGGACCACCACGTCAGGGCGTTCAGCGCGATCTCCCGCTCCTCGGCGTGCGTGTCGGCGATCCAGCGCAGGAACTGGCAGATCGCCTGACGCTCGGCCGCCGACAAGCGCTCGAACCTCGCCCGATGGTGCGCGGTCTGCTGATTGGCGAATCCGAGCTGAGTCACGGTCCAGAACCGAACCAGCCCGTCCTCAAGCGACGCGAGCAGCCAGAGCGGCAGATAGTGCTGGAGCGCGGTGGGGGTGAACCACGAGATGCCGCTGCGCTCGTCGATCGGCACACGGCGCGGCACGGCAGTCCACCGCCGTCCCCGAAGCGCCCGACGGATATCCGCGGCATCGCCATCGTCAGCGCCGGGCTCGATGAGCTCTCCGGGACGTGGCGGTGGCGAGACGAACGCGGCGTAGATCTCGTGAACGAGATGTTCTCTAGGCACGATCAGCGCGGTTACACTACACGCTTTCGTAACGGTGCTGGTCGACGACACCCGAATGTCAGAGGCCGCGGGTTACCTTGCCTCGATGCTCACTCAGGAAGATGTCGAGGCGTGTCCCGGCCTCACTGCGCAGCTCCGGCTGTTGAGCACGTATGCGGCGTGGGATCGCCCCGTACTCATCCGCGGTGAGACGTCCACTGTTCGGGCGGTGATTCCTCGTCTGGCAAAAGGGACGAGTCCCCACGAGATCTACTGTCCGCTGATGTCCAACGCCGCAGGAGCGTTGCGCGAGGCACTGGTTCAGCACTCGGCACATCTCGCTCGGCACGGGTTGGTCTCATTCGTCGAGATGGACCGCCTCTCAGCCGACGATCAGAGACTGCTGGCGATAGTCGCGCGAGACCGGATCATCGATGGGCGCGGTACACGACTCATGTCGAGACTCGTCTGCCAGTTCGATCCTCGATACGCATCCGTATCGTGGATCCCTGGCTTGTTTCTCGAGGTCGATCTTCCGCCGCTGGCGTCTCGGCCGGATGACGCAGCGGTGCTGCTCACACGGTTGTTGACACGGCAGCTAGGAGGCGAAGTCCGGCTGGATGGCCTTGCGCTCGAGGCTGCCACCGCCTACCCATGGCCCGGTGACGTCGCCGAGTTGGTAGCACGCGCCGAGCAGATTGCCGGAAGCTGGGCGGCCGATCGCCATCGGCTGGTCGTCAACGTCGAAGAGCTCGGCATCACACATGTGACGGGGACCCAACGACGAGCGCGTACCCAGGCGACTGAAGGTCGTACGCTCCAATCGATCATGGAGGAGTACGAGGCCGAGGTGATCCAGCTCGTGATGACGCGGTCTCGTGGCAACAAATCGCACGTCGCTCGTGAACTCGGGATCAGCCGTTCCTACTTGATTCAGAAGTGCCAGAAGTACGGGGTCGAGTAGGTCGCGCGCGGTACGGTGCTGGCGGGTGGACAACGCGGCGGTGACGCGCGAGGCTCCGCGCGATGCGAATGTCGATGCGACGAGTCCTGGCGGTGATGGCGCTCGGCGGGGCGGTGACGTCGACGGCGGCGTGTCGGAAGCAGGCGAAGGCGCGGCTGACGCCGCAGGCGTTCGAGCTGACGAACGGGCTGCAGGTGGAGCTGGTGGCGGGGCCGTGCGGCGACGGGGCGGCGGTGGCGGTGCTGTACGAGGTCGGGACGGATCACGATCCGGCCGGCGCGTCGGGGCTGGCGCACGTGGTCGAGCGCGCGGTGGCGCAGCGCGAGCGGCCGGTCGAGGTCGGGGCTGATCACGCGGTGACGGCGGCGGTGGTGCGCGGCGATCAGGTGGGCGGCGAGATCGACGGCGTGGCGGCGCGGATGACGACCTTGGGGCTGACGGCGGCGGAGCTGGAGCGCGGCAAGGCGGAGGTGATCGCGGAGCTGACGCAGCGGCGCGGTGGTGATGCGGCGCTGACGGCGCTGAGCTTCGCGGCGGAGTCGGTGCAGCCGACGCGGGGCAACGGCTGGCGCGGCGGGGTCGCGGCGGAGGTCGAGGCGATCGATCTGGCGGCGGCGGAGGGGTTCGGGCGGGCCCACTGGAAGCCGATCAATGCGCGGCTGGTGGTGATCGGGCGCTTCGACGCGACCCGGGTGCGGCAGCAGATCGAGGCGGCGTTCGCGGGTGTGCCGCCCGGCGCGCCACCGGTGCTGCGCGCGGCGCCCGAGACGACGGTGACGGGCACGCTGGTGATGGGCAACGCGCCGGCGGCGATCGCGATCGCAGTGCCGGCCCCGGCGCTGACCGACCCGCTGTATCCGGCGTTCTTGATCCTCGCGGCGCGCCTGCCGCCGAGCGCCTACGATCCGCTGGCGCGTCCGGAGACGCTGTTCGTGACAGCGCCGCTGCCGGCGGGCGAGCCGGCCGAGGCGGCGGCGACGCGGCTGCGCGACGAGACCGCGGCGGTGCTGGCGCGGCCGCTCGTGCCCGCGGAGGTCGCGGCGGCGCGGACGCGGTTCGCCGGGCTGCTCGGCGTCGACGCGCTCGAGCCGGCGGCGTGCAAGCGGGACCCGCGCGGGTTCGCGATCGCGCGGGCGCGGCGGGCACAGCTGACGATCGACGGCGAGCGCCTGACCGCGGCGCTGGCGGCGACGACGCAGGCGCAGCTCGACGAGGCGGCCGCGCTGTTCAGCCCGAAGCGCACGGCGGCGGTGATCGCGGGCGGCGCGATCCAGTGACGCGCCGCTGACGACGCGACGGTTGCGGGTACGGGTACGGGTACGGGTACGGGGACAGTCACGGGTACGGGTACGGGTACGGGTACGGGTACGGGTACGGGTACGGGGACGGGTACGGTCACGGTTACGGTTACGGTTACGGTTGCGGTCACGGTCACGGTCACTGCGCAAGGCCAGTGACCCGCCCCGACGTCGCGGCCGGCGACGCGTGGCTACGCGCGGCGGCGGCGGCGGAACAGCAGCAGCAACGCGGCGCCGAGCGTGATCATCGTGCCGAGCGGCGGCGCGGTGGCACCGGGCCGTGACCCGAGGTGGCAGCAGCCGCCGGGATCGGTGGGCTCGACGGCGCCGCCGACCTCGAACGTCAGCACCTCGCCGAACCCGAGGCCCGCGGCGTTGCTGCCGATCGCGC
>JAYTAJ010001000.1:0-6664 GCA_043737575.1 Myxococcales bacterium
AGCTGGCCAGCGAAGTCGGCGAGGCCGATCCGCAGCACCTGGGCGTTCTTGAACTCGGCGAGGGCGCTCCACGCCAGCTCTTCGTCGCCGGCGTCGATCGCGTGCGCGGTGGCGACCCGACGATCGCAGTCGCGCTCGAGCGTGAGCCGATCGACCTTGCCCGCGGTGTGGCCGAAGCCGACCAGCAGATCGATCAGCTCGGGTCGCTCGATCAGGCTGCGCGCGAGGTACTCGCTGGCGCCGAGGATCGACGCGAGCAGGCGCAACAGCGGCCGCTGCTCGTCGAGGAGCTGCCACACCGACCAGCCGGCGCTGCGCTTGCCGATCAGATCGCCGACGTGGCGGAGCGCGGCGTCGGGATCGGCCGATGCTGCCAGCTCGGCGAGCAGGGGACCGCCGATGCGCGCGGTGGCGCCGCTCGCCGCGGGCGACCACGGCGACCACGAGTGACGGCGCGCGCGCTCGAGCTCGCGGGCCGCGGCGATCGGATCGCGAAACCCGAGGCGCACCAGCTCGGCGCGAGCATCGGCGTCGCCCAGCTCGCCGCGCGCCAGGGCGACGGTGGTGGCGTCGTCGTCGCCGTCGGGCTCGCCGAGGGTCGCGAACGCCGCGGCGACGGCGCGGGTGTGATCGGCGAGCGTGCGATCGAAGTCGGCGACGGTCGCCAGCCCGAGCCGCCGCGCCAGCACCGCGCGCGCGTCCGGATCCTCGGGCACCTGCTGGGTCTGCAGCCCGCCCTCGAGCTGCAACAGGTGCTCGACCTGGCGCAGCCAGCGGTACGCGCGGTGCAGCCGCAGGTGCTCGTCGTCGGCGACCAGGCCCGCGAACAACAGCGCGTCGAGGGCGAGCAGCGTCGCGCGAGCCCGCAGGTGCGGCGCGCGTCCGGCGTGGATGAGCTGCAGCGCCTGGACGAAGAACTCGACCTCGCGGATGCCGCCGACGCCGTTCTTGACGTCGAAGCCGGCGCCGCGGCCGCGCACCAGCTCGGCCTTGATGCGGCGGTTGAGCGCGGTGACGTCGTCGATGATCGACGGCGAGGTGTGGCGGGGATGGATGAAGCCGGCGAGGATCGCGAGGGTCTCGTCGCCGAGCGCGCGATCGCCCGCGCACGGCCGCGCCTTGATCCATGCCTGGCGCTCCCACGGCCGACCGAAGGTCTCGTAGTAGCGCTCGACCTGGGCCAGCGAGTTGGCGATCGCGCCGCGCGAGCCCTCGGGGCGCAGCCGGAGGTCGACGCGGAACACCACGTCGTCGTCGGTGACGTCGGACAAGGCCGCGGTCACCGCGGTCGCGAGCTTGGCGAAGTACTCGTGGAGCGACAGCGATCCGGCCTCGCCCTGATCGGACGAGTAGACGTAGATCACGTCGACGTCGGACGCGAAGTTCAGCTCGAGAGCGCCGTGCTTGCCCATCGCCATCACGCACAGCCGGGCGTCGCGCTCCACGCCGTCGTCGTCGAGGTAGCGCGGCGGGCCGTAGCGGCTGCGCAGCCGCGCGTCGTGGAAGTCGATCGCGGCGTCGAAGCACGCGTCGGCGAGGTGGGCCAGCTCGCGGCCGACCTCGGTGTCGAGCCCGAGCGACAGCTCGCGGGCGCCGAGGCGGACCAGCTCGTCGGCGCGGACCCGACGCAGCGCGGCGCCCAGCCCGGCGGCGTCGGTCGCGGCGGCGGCGCAGCGCGCGACCTCGGCGGCGATCGACGCGGCGGGTTTCTCGCGGCGCAGGTAGGGATCGGCGGCGACGCGGTGGAGCCGCGCGGGATCGCGCGCCAGCAGGGTGGCCAGGTAGGGCGCCCTGCGACAGACCAGCGCCGCCAGCTCGACGGCATCGGTCGACCAGGCGTCGACGTCGGCATCGTCGACCAGGCGCTCGGCGCGGCGCTGCGCATCGGCCGGATCGGGCGCCCCCTCGGCCACGAGGCGGGCGAGGTCGGCCGCGGTCACCGCGCGACCATACCTTGACAGCGCGAAGCCCCCGCATTACCAAAGGCCCGATTTTCGCCGCTGGAGTCGGCAACCTGCATGCGCGATCTTTACGAAGTCCTGGGGGTGCGCCGCGACGCGAGCGCGCCCGAGATCAAGAAGGCGTACCACCGCCTCGCCAAGCAGCATCACCCGGATCTCAACCCGGGCGACAAGGCCTCGGAGGAGAAGTTCAAAGAGTGCGCGAACGCGTACCAGGTGCTGTCCGACGAGGAGCAGCGCGCGCGCTACGATCGGTTCGGTGAGGAGGGGCTGCGCAGCAGCGGCGGGCCCGGCGCGGGCGGCTTCAGCTCGGTCGACGATATCTTTTCGGCGTTCGGCGACATGTTCGGCGACTTCTTCGGAGGCCGGACCTCGGGCGGGCGGCGGCAAGCGCGCGGCGCCGACGTGCGGGTCGATCTGCAGCTCAGCTTCCCCGAGGCGGTGTGGGGCGTCCACAAGGAGATCAAGGTCGCGCGCGACGTCGCGTGCGGGACCTGCAAGGGCTCGGGCGCCAAGCCGGGCACCGAGCCCGAGACCTGCACGGGCTGCAACGGCCGCGGGCAGGTCGTCCACAGCCAGGGCTTCTTCATGGTGCAGAGCGTGTGTCCGCGCTGCCGCGGCGAGGGCCGCACCGTCAAGGAGCCGTGCCTCGACTGCAACGGCCGCCGGGTCCAGACCGAGACCTCGGTGCTCGCGGTGACGGTGCCGTCGGGCGTCGACGACGGGCAGACCCTGCGCCTCGCGGGCAAGGGCGAGGCAGCGCCGGGCGGCGGCGCCGCGGGTCACCTCTACGTCGTCCTGCACGTCGTCGGTGACGAGCGGTTCCAGCGCGACGGCGAGGACATCCTCACCGAGGTGCCGATCAGCTTCGTCAAGGCGGCGCTCGGCGGCGAGGTCGAGGTCCACACGCTCGAGGACAACTGCGATGGCACCGCGATGATCGAGGTGAAGGCGGGCACGCAGCCGGGCGATCACGTCATCCGCAAGAACGGCGGCATCCCGCGCATCGGCAAGCCGGGCCGCGGCGATCAGGTCGTGCGGTGGAAGGTCGAGATCCCGAAGAAGCTGTCGTCGCGTCAGGCCGAGCTGTTGCGCGAGCTGTCGACCGAGCTGGGCGAGGACGTGAAGGCGGGCAAGCGCGGGCTGTTCGGTCGGATCAAGAAGTAGCGGGCTGGCCCGGGACCTGACCCAACCGCAGTAGGATGCGCGCGATGGTGCGCATCGTCGCGATCGGGACGCTGGTGGTCGTGCTCGCCGCGTGCGGCACCAACACGCGCGACGCCGAGCCACGCGCGGCGGCGGCGACGACCGATGCGGCCGTGGCGTTGACCGACGCGGCTCCGATCGATGCCGCGGCGGCAGCGGCGCTGCCCGACGGGTGCGGCGAAGCGCTGCGGGCGCTGGCGGCGGAGATCGCGGCCATGCAGCGCGCCAAGGTGCCGCGGGGTCCGCGCGGCAAGGCGGTCGCGGCGTGGCAGGCGATCGCGGCGCCGTGTCGGCGCGGCGCCTGGTACCTGGCAGCGGCGCAGCTCGCGCGCGGCGGGGCGCGGCCGCTGATCGCGGGCGGCGTGACGATCGCGAGCGCGGATCAAGCGCTGGTCGCGGGGCTCGCCGCCAACGACGATCGCGGCGTGCTGGTGCTGACCGCGTACGTGGCCGGGCTCGGCGGCAAGCCGACGTTGCCGCGCGACGCCTGCGGCCGGGTGACGCGGATCGCGAGCGACGCGCCCGACGCCGCCGATCAGCGCGCGTATGTGTGCGGCCACGCCGCGTTCGCGGCGGGCGATCTCGACGACGCGTTCACGCACTTCACGGCGATCGGCGCGCGCTACCCCGACCTGCCGCTGCGCCTGGCGCAGCTCGAAGGTAAGCTCGGCCACCCGACGCGCGTCGTCACGCTCGACGACGGCGCGGCTCGCGACTTCGGCGCCACCGCAGGGGAGCTGGCGGCGCTGCGCGCGGCGGCCAAGGCGCTGCGGTAACCGTGGCGACCACGCCGACCGAGATCGACGAGTACAAGATCGTCCGCGCGCTCGGGCGCGGCGGGATGGGCGCGGTCTTCCTCGCGCGAGGGCGCGTCGCTCGATCAGCGGCCGCGCCCGACCGCGCCGGCCCAGGCCCACGCGATCATCAGGACACCGACCCCGCGACCGGCGACGTGCTCCTGCTGCGGGCCGGCCACGTCGCCCGCCTCGATCCCGAGCGTCCGGTTTCCGGACGTCCGGCCCCCGTCGCGCTGATCGCGACGACGCTCTGACGGTCAGTTCAGCTCGGCCCGCTCGGCGAGGACCTCGAGAACCTCTTCGACGAAGTCGTCGGGCGGCACGAACTCGTAGTGCTCGTCGGTCTCCCGGGTCGGGAGCGTGCGCAGCGCGCCGTCGCGCCACCAGTAGAGGTTGGGTGAGATCGCGCCCGGGCCCTCGGTGAACAGGTTCGCGGCCATGACGACCATGGCGTCGATCGCGCGCAGCGCGCTGGGATCGACGATGGAGTGCCAGACCAGGGTGTGACGGTTGGGGACGGCGGCGAGGACGCCGAGGGGCGGCTCGTCGGGGACGAAGTCGCCGAGCAAGAGCAGGTTCGACGCGATGAAGAAGCTCTCGCCGGTCATGGCGCGGACGACGGCGCCGCCGACCTCGATGTCCTCGATCGTGGTGCGCTCGGTGCGGCGCTGGTTGGCGAGGGCCTGGTAGTACAGCTCGTCGGCGGACACGCCCCAGCGCGGCAGCGAGTCGCCGGTGACGGTGACGACGTTCGACGGCAGGTCGTAGCAGAGGACGCCGGTGAGATCGTCGGCGAGCTCGCGCAGCACGAACTGATCGGCGCCCTCGGTGAACGTGTCGCGCGGGTACAGGCGCAGCCGCAGGTACGGCCGCGCCGCCGCGAGATCGCTGCCGAGCCGCCCGGCCTCGACCCGATCGCCGCGCCCGGCGACCAGCGCGTCGAAGTGCGACGCGACGACGATCGCGTAGCTGTCGGGCGCGGCGGCGTGGCAGAGCTGGGCGAGGTTGACCAGGCCGAGGGCCTCGTCGTCGTCGCCGCCCCAGCGCGCCCACAGCACGTTGTCCTCGATGCGATACGGCGTGCCGCGCCGCGCCAGCTCAGCGGTCAGCGCGATCGCGAACTCGCGCCACTCGTCGTCGGACAGGAAGCGCGCCCACGCAGGGCGGCGCTCGGCGTCGAGCCCGCTCATCGCGGGACCTGGGCTTCACTCGACGACGAGCGCATGGACCTGCATCACGTCGGAGCGGGCGGTGAAGGTGGGGGCGCCGCGCTCGATCGCGCAGCACTGGGCGGTGCGAAACGCCGGGAACGACGGCTGGCCGAGCAGGAGCGCGGTGATCGCGCTGATCGACGGCTCGTGGCCGACGATCGCGATCGCCTGGCCGCGCCGCGGCAGCCGGTCGACGACGCCGCGGGGATGGAAGCCGGGCGCCAGGCCGGGCTCGATCTCGATCGGCCCGAGGAAGTCGAGGCCGGTCGCGACCAGCTCGGCGGTCTGCACCGCGCGCGGCAGCGGCGACGCGATCACGGCGTCGAGCGCGACGTGCTGCTCGCGCAGCAAGCGGGCCAGCCCTCGCGCCGCGTCGCGCCCCCGCGCCGACAGCCAGCGATCGTGATCACCGCCGGCGACCTCGTCGGACACGGCCTCGGCGTGGCGGATCAGGTAGAGCTTCACGAAGCTCCGACGAGCATGCGGTGGCCCGCCGTTGGTGTCAACGCGGCTCAGTGGCTGCGTCAGGGCTTGGGAATCAGCTCGGGAGGAATCTGGTTGGGCATGACCGGCACGCCGCCGCCGCCGAGCCAGGTGTAGACGAAGAACGACGACAGGACCCGCTTGGAGTAGTTGCGGGCCTGATCGTCGATGATGCCCTCGATGAACTCGTCGGCGGGCCAGGTGCCGCGCGCCTTCAGCATCCGCTTCACCGCGCCCTCGCCGGCGTTGTAGGACGGCGGCACCAGGTGGAGGAAGCCCTTCCAGTGGGTGAACAGGTAGCCGAGGAAGCGCGAGCCGATCGTCACGTTCTTGTCCGGATCGCGCAGGTTGTCGCGGGTCGGCGCGATGCCGGTGCCCTTGGCGAACCGGGTCGCGGTCGAGTTGATCATCTGGGTCAGGCCGATCGCATTGGCGTACGACTCGAGCCGCGGATCGAACGCGCTCTCCTCGCGCACGATGCCCTGCTGCATCGCGACCACGACGCCGTTCTGATCGGAGTGGGTCTTCAAGAGCTGGTAGAACGCCGGCGGGTACGCGATCGTCCAGCGCGCGCGGTTGTCGCCGATCGGCCAGCGCCGCTTGTAGTCGAGGATGTGCCAGCGGGTCGGCCAGTGCGACGAGCCGTAGCGGCCGGCGCGATCGTAGAGCCACGACATCGCCCACAGCTTCTCGATCCGATCGGGATCGTCGACGCGCTTCTTGTCGGTCGGCGGCGTCAGCCCGACCGCGCGGAGCTCGGCCTCGGCCTCGGTGCCGAGCCCGAGGCGGATCAGCTCGACGGCGCGGGCGAAGGCCGGGGTCGCGTACTCGACGCGGGGCTGGAAGGTGAACGCGGGCGCGGCGGGATCGAAGCCGGCTGGATCGGTGGCGAGCTCGCGCTCGAGCGTCGCGAACCGCGCGGCGTCGGTCTCGCGGATCCGGTTGAGCGCGAGCATCGCGTAGTAGGTGACGGGGTAGGTGCGGACCGCGCTGTCCCACGACGCCA
>JAYTAJ010001001.1:0-6644 GCA_043737575.1 Myxococcales bacterium
CCGAGCATGCCGTAGACGCCGAACAGCGCGGTGTGACCGTGGACGGGCGTCGTGTTGAGGCCCTGCATGTAGTAGAGCGCGACGGGCGGGTTGATCATGAAGCCGAACAGGCCGGCGCCGACGACGTTCCAGAACGCGACGGCGATGAAGAAGTAGATCGGCCAGCGGTACCCGCGCATCCACGGGGTCGAGCGGGTGTGGCGCCAGTTGTCCCAGCCGTCGTAGCCGAGGAACATGAGGGGCACGACCTCGAGCGCGCTGAACACGGAGCCGAGCGCGAGGGCGATGGTCGGCGTGCCGCTGAAGTAGAGGTGGTGCAGCGTTCCGATGACGCCACCGCCGAGGAAGAGGGTGGCGGCGAGGACGGAGACGCGGCCGGCCGCGGCGGCGCCGACCAGGCCGAGCCGGGTGAACAGGAAGGCGATGATCACGGTCGCGAACACCTCGAAGAAGCCCTCGACCCAGAGGTGGACGACCCACCAGCGCCAGTACTCGGCGATCGCGAGGTTGGTGTGGCGACCGGCGCCGAGCGCGGCGAAGTAGAAGCCGCCGATCGCGACGGTCGAGATCAACAGCATCAGGATCAGCGGCCGCTGGGCATCGCGGCGCTTCACCGCGGGCCACAGCGCCCGCGTCACCAGCACGACCCAGAGCACGAGGCCGATCATCAGCGCGATCTGGAAGAAGCGGCCGAGGTCGATGTACTCGTAGCCGCTGTGACCGAACCACCACACGCCGTCGGCGTCGAGGTCGCCGTGGACCGCGAAGACCTGGCCGGCGAGCGAGCCGAGCACGACGACGAGCAGGGCGACGAACAGGACGTTGACGCCGAGCTTCTGGAACCGTGGCTCCTTGCCGACCGCGGGCGCGATCGACAGCCCGGCGGCGAGCCACGCGGTCGCGATCCAGAAGATGCCGAGCTGGACGTGCCAGGTGCGCACGACCGAGTACGGCAGGATCTTCGCGAGCGGGATGCCGTAGAACGACGAGCCCTCGACGCCGTAGTGGGCGGCGACGATGCCGGCGCCGAGCTGCAGCACGAACAGCAAGCACACGACCCAGAAGTACTTGATGGTCGCGAGCTGCGACGGGGTCGGCGTGGCGCCGAGCATCGGATCCTCGGTCGGCAGCTCGGTGGGCGGATCGTCCTTGCGCCGCGCCGCGTGCCAGAAGCCGAGCGCGCCGATGCCGGCGAGCAGGACCAGGATGCTCACGCCGGTCCACACGATCGAGTCGGGCGTGGGGACGTTGCGGATCAGCGGCTCGTGGGGCCAGTTGCTGGTGTACGTGATCGTGTCGCCGGGGCGCTCGGTGCCCGCGGCCCACGCCGACCAGAAGAAGAACGCCGACAGCAGCCGGGCCCGGCGCGGCTCGGCGACGGTGCCTTTCGGTAGCGCGTAGTCGTCGCGGCCGTCGGCGAACAGCGCGGTGTAGTAGGTGATGTTGGCCTCGATCGCGCGGGCGCGCGCCGGCGACACCGTGATCGTGCGGGTCGCCGGATCGTAGGTGTTGGCGCGAAACTCGCGGGTCAGGCGCTCGCGCAGCGCGCCCTGGCGCTCGGGCGGCAGCTGCGCGTAGTCGGCGCTGCCCTCGGCGACCGCCCAGGTGTCGAGCATCCACACCAGCTCGCGATGCAGCCAGTCGGCGGTCCAGTCGGGCGCGACGTAGGAGCCGTGGCCCCAGATCGAGCCGAGCTCCATGCCGCCGAACGAGCGCCACACGTCCTGGCCGGCGCTGACGTCGCCGCGCTCGAAGACCACATGGCCGTCGGTGGCGACCACGCGATCGGGGATGGGCGGCGCCATCTGGTAGATCCGCGAGCCGACCCAGCCGAGGACGGCGAAGGAGATCGCGAGCGTCGCGGCGAGGCCGAGCCAGAGATAGCGCATGGGCAGCTGCGCTGCACGGTGGGGGCCACCGCCCGCGCGGACGATCGGCCACGATCGCGCAGAACTTGCGCGGGGCGGCGCGGCGGCGCAACCGTTGCGCGTCAGGCGGTGATCAGCAGCTCGCGACCCGCGCGAGGACGGTCAACCGTCATCGGCGATCCACAGGCAGAAGGCGGCGCCGGGGGCGGCGTCCTCGACCCAGATGCGACCGCCGTGGGCCTCGACCGCGAGCTTGCAGAACGCCAGGCCGAGGCCGCGGTTGGCGTGGGCGGCGTGGCCGGCCTGGACGAACCGCTCGAAGACGTGCTCGCGCTGATCGGCGGGCACACCGCCGCCGGCGTCGCGGACCCGGACCTCGACGCCGCGATCGACCTGACGCGTCGAGATCCGGACCTCGCTGCCCTCGGGGGTGTGGCGGATCGCGTTGTCGACCAGGTTCTCCAGCACGCGGCGCAGCAGCTCGGGATCGGCGTCGAGCGCGGCCGGCGCGATCTCGGGCACCAGGCGGACGCCGGCCGCGTCGGCGCGGACCTCGAGCTCGCCGATCACGTCCGCGGTCAGCTCGGCGAGATCGACGGTGCGGCGGACCGGCGCGAGCTGGCCAGCGTCGGCCTTCGCCAGATCGAGCAGCGTCGTGATCATGCGCAACAGCCGGCGGGACTCGGCGCGGATGCGCTCGCCACAGCGCAGCGACTTCGCGGTGCTGTCGCGGTCGCGCACCAGCAGCTCGGCGAGGAGGGCGATCGAGTTGACCGGGTTCTTCAGATCGTGGACGACGTAGGCGACCAGCTCCTCCTTCTGCAGCTGGAGGCGCTGGACGTCGTCGCGCTGCTGCTTCACCTGGGCGTACAGCTCGCTGCGCTCGGCGGCGAGGCGGCGCAGCTTGACCGCGGCGCCGACCCGGGTGACCAGCTCGTTGGGCCGGAACGGCTTGGTCATGTAGTCGTCGCCGCCCGCCAGCAGCGCGCGATCGAAGGTCTCGAGATCGCGCAGCGCGGTGACGAACACGATCGGCACGTCGGCGCCGCCCGGCAGGCCGCGGATGCGCTCGCACGCGGCGAGACCGTCGAGGCCGGGCATGCGGACGTCGAGCAGCACGCAGTCGGGGCGCTCGCGCGCGAACGCGGCGATGCCCTCCTCGCCGTCGGACGCGAGCACGGTGCGATAGCCCTCGTCCTCGAGCGTCGCCTGGGCGAGCGCTCGATTCGCCGCGTTGTCGTCGACGACGAGGATGGTCGCGCTTGGCACCATGTGCCAACATAGCCTACCGAGCGACCAGGACCGAGCACGGAGCGTGACGGACGGTGACCTCGGCGACGCTGCCCAGGATCCAGCGGCGCAGGCCGCGCCGACCGTGGCTGCCGACGACGATCAGCTCGGCGCCGCGCTGCTCGGCGAGGTCGGCGAGGCCTTGGGCCGGGGGCGCCGGGACCAGATCGAACGACAGCTCGACATCGGGGCGATCGGCGAGGGCGCCGCGCAGGCGCTCGCTGGCCCGGCGCAGCTCGTCGTCGAGGCCGCCGTGCAGCTCGTGGTCGAGGCGCGACGTCGCGGGCGCGCCGAGCTCGACGATCCCGGGCATCCACCAGCAGTGCGCGAGGTCCAGGCGACCGCCGCGCGCGACGTACCGCAGCGCGTGGCGCGCCGCCTGATCGGCCTGGACGCTGAAATCGGTGCCGACGACGACGCGGTGGTAGCCGCCGTCGGGCGCGTCGCCGCGCGCGATCAGCACGTCGACCTCGGCGCGCCGCGTGACCCGCTCGGCGACGCTGCCGATGAAGAAGCGCTTCAGGCCGGTGCGGCCGTGGCTGCCGACCACGATCAGCGCGGCGTCGAGCTCGGCCGCGACCGCGGGGAGCCGCTCGTCGGGATAGCCGTCGACGACGAGCTGCGACAGCTCGGGGCCGTGGTGGATCCAGCGGTCGCGCAGCGCGGCGAGCTCGGCGCGATGGCCGTCGAGACGCGCGGTCGCGATCGCGGCGTAGTGCTCGGCGACGATGCGCATCGACGCCGGCGTGGTCGCGGCGAGATCGGGGACGGCGTCGACCAGGACCAGGGTCGCGTCCCAGCCGAGGTGACGCGCGATCGCGACGCCGTGGGCGACCGCGCGCTCGGACTCGGCCGACAGATCGACGCCGATGACCAGGCGGCTCACGGCGCCACTCCGAGCCGCGGCGCGTCGTCGGCCAGGATGCGCAGCGGCGGCGTCTCGAGATCGTCGAGCTGACCGGCGCGCGCCGACCAGATGAAGGCGATCAAGAAGCCGGTCGCGACACCGATCATCAGCGGCACCAGGAAGTAGAGGACGGTCAAGGGGAGCTCCGGGCGAAGGCGCGCGACCACACCGCGCTGGCGACGACCGAGAGCGAGCTCACGGGCATCATCACGGCGGCGATCAGCGGGTGGATGAGGCCGGTGATTGCAAGCGCTGCGCCGACGAGGTTGTAGGCGAGCGAGATGGTGAGGTTGCGGCGGACCACGTGGAGGGTCTGCTGGGCGCCGTCGGCGAGGTCGCCGAGCGCGGCGAGGCCGGTGCCCGCGCGGCTGGTGATGACGACGTCGGCGACTCCGGTCGCGGCCTCGGCGCCGCCGTGGATCGCGACGCCGCAGGTGGCGGCGGCGAGCGCGGCCGCGTCGTTGACGCCATCGCCGACCATCACGACCGGACCGCGCGCCAGCGCCTCCTGGACCGCGGCGAGCTTGCCCTCGGGGGTGACGCCGCCGTGGCCGTCGCCGGGCGCCAGGCCGAGCTCGGCGGCGACCGCCGCGACGACCCGCGGATCGTCGCCCGACAGGATCGCGACCGACCAGCCGGCCGCGCGCAGCCGATCGACGGTGGCGCGGGCCTCGGCGCGCAGCCGATCGGCGAGCCCGGCGACCGCGATCGCGACGCCGTCGACCGCGATCACGACCGGCGTGACGCCGCGCGCCGCGAGCGCATCGACCTCGCGCCCCATCGCCCCGAGCGTGCGGTCGTGGGTGCGGGCGGCGATGAACGCGGGCGAGCCGACCGCGACGGCGCGGCCATCGACCCGGCCGGTGACGCCGCCGCCGAGCTGCTCGCGGACGTCGTCGGCGTCGACCACCGCGACCAGGCCGACGCCCGCGACCAGGGCCCGCGCCAGCGGGTGGGCGCTGGTGCGCTCGAGGGCGTGGGCCAGCGGCCGCGCCGCGGGATCGCCGCGCCACGCCACCAGCTCGAGCGCGCCGGTGGTGACGGTCCCGGTCTTGTCGAGAAAGATCCGGCCCGGGCGCGCGAGGCGCTCGAGGGCGTCGCCGCCTTTGATGAGGATGCCGCGGCGCGCGGCGCGGCCGATCGCGAACGCGAAGCTCATCGGGGTCGCGAGCCCGAGCGCGCACGGACAGGTGACGACCAGGAGCGCGAGCGCCTGCTCGACGCCGCGGCTGGTCGACGCCAGCACCGACCAGCCGATCACGGTGAGCCCGGCCACCGCGACCACGATCGCGGTGAAGCGCGCCGCGACCCGATCGGTGAAGTGGACGATCGCGGCGCGGCGCTGGGCCTGCTCGTCGACGATGGCGGTGATGCGGCCGAGCCGGGTGTCGGGGCCGGTCGCGGTGGCGCGCACGACGACGCGGCCGCCGAGGTTGACGGTGCCCGCGGCGACGGCGGCGCCGGGCTCGAGATCGATCGGGCGCGACTCGCCGGTGAGCAGCGACCGATCCATCGTGGTCGTGCCGACGACGAGCACGCCATCGACCGCGGCGGTGTCGCCGGCGCGCAGCTCGATGGTGTCGCCGCGGCCGAGCGCCGCGACCGGGACGACGTGGACCCGGCCGTCGCGGTCGATCCGCCGCGCGGTCGACGGCACCAGCGCGATCAGCAGCTCGGCGGCGCTGGTGGCGCGGCGCTGCTGGCGGGCGTGGACGACGCGCGCGACCAGCAGCAGGAACACCAGCATCGCGATCGAGTCGAAGTACAGCTCGCCGCCGCCGCGGAGGGTGTTGACCGCGCCCCAGCCGCAGCCGAGCACGATCGCGAGGCTGATCGGGACGTCGAGGTGGACCGCGCGGCTGCGCAGCGCGGCGACGGCGCTGCGGAAGATCGGCGTCGCGGCGAAGCCGACCGCGGGCACCGTCACCAGCATCGTCGCCCAGCGGAAGAACCGCACGTCGGCGGCGCCCATCGCGTCGAACATGCCGGCGTACAGCGCCGCCGACAGCATCATCACGTTGCCCATCGCCGCGCCGGCGACGCCGAGCTTGATCAGCAGCGCGCGATCGCCGCGGCGGCGCACCGCGTCGCGATCGGTGCCGCGATACGGATGGACCGGATAGCCGATCGAGTCGAGGAAGCGCGCGATCGCCGACAGCGTGACCCGGGTCGGATCGAACACGACATCGGCGCGGCCGCGGCCGACGTCGAGGCGGACCTCGGCGACGCCGTCGAGGACGTGGGGCAGCCGCTCGGTGAGCCACACGCACGCCGCGCAGTGGACGTTCTCGAGCAGGAGCGCGGTCTCGGCCTGGCCGTCGGCGCGCACGACGACGTGGCGCGCCGCGAAGTCGGGATCGTCGAGCTCCTCGTACCCGAGGCCGGTCGGGCGCGCGGTGCGGACGTCGCCGGCGGCGAGCGCGTAGTACTGATCGAGGCCGGCGCCGACCAGGATGTCGTGGGCGGTGCGGCAGCCGTTGCAGCAGAACGGATCGGCGCCCGCGATCGGCAGGCCGCAGTGAGCGCAGCCGGCGGCGACGGCGATCGCTAGTGACACGACGGCGCTCCCGGCACCGCGT
>JAYTAJ010001002.1:0-6639 GCA_043737575.1 Myxococcales bacterium
CAGCGCGAGGCCCTGCCGCTCTACGACGACGCCTACCGCGCCTATCCCGACAGCCGGATCTTGCTCAGCGTCGGCAAGGCCCGCCACGAGCTCGGCGACCTCGTCGAGGCCGCCGACGCATACCAGCGCTTCCTCGACGATCCCGTGCGCGTCACCGACCGCGTCCCCGAGGCCGAGGCCGCGCTCGCTGCGATCGACCGGCTCGTCACCCGGGTCTCGCTCGTCGTCGAGACCACCGACGCCACCGCGGTCGAGCTCGCCGTCGACGACGCCGCGTGGCGTCCGCTGCCCGGCGGTCGCCTCCTCCGCGTCGCACCCGGCGGTCATCGCGTCCGCGCGCGCGGCGGCGGCGTCCCCTTCATCGCCGAGGCCGCCGTCGACGCCGTCGCGGGCGTGGCGCAAGTCGTGACGCTGCGCCTGATCGTCGATCCGCCACCGCCGCCGCCGATCGTCGAAGCACCACCACCGCCCGTCGAGGCACCGCCCCCCGTCGCGCCGATCGAGCCCCCCGCGATCCCCGTCGCCGCGCCCACACCGCCGCGCGCGCCCGGCCGCTTCGGCGCGCTCGTCCACCTCGCCATCGAGGGCAAGGCCCGCGGCGCCGCCGGCTCGCTCGGCGTCACCTTCGCCGCGCATCCCCGGGTCACGCTCAGCGCCGGTGGCATCGCCGGCCCCAGCTTCGGCGGCTTCGCGGCCGCGACCGTCGCGATCTCGACCGGCCGACTGCGCCCGACGCTCACGGGCGGCGTGCCCATCGTCGTGCGTGACGGCGCCCACGTCGGCGTGCGCGGGGCCGCGGGCGTCGAGTGGCTGGTCGGCCGCCGCACCAGCGTCATCGCCGACATCGCCGCCGAGTACTACCCGTCGCCCGGGATGTTCTTCCGCGAGCTGATGATCACGCCGACGGTCGGCGTCCACGCCCGGCTGTAGCTCGCGCGCCGCGCCGCCGCACGAGCGCCAGGAGCGCCACGCCGATCGGCACCGCACCCGCGCCACCGCCGGTCGCGCACTGGTAGTAGTTCTCGCGGTCGCGCGCGGTGCCGGTGATCGTGAACGAGCCGTGAGGTAGCGGATCGCCGTCGAGGAACACGTCGATCGTCAACGTGAACGGTCCCGGCTCGTCGACCCGCAGCTCGATCGACGCGCTGTCCCCCGCCAGCGCCACGCGATCGAGGCGCACGTTCCGCGTGGCGTCGTGCGGATCCAGCCTGAACGCGAAGGTCTCGCTCGACGTGTTGCTGATGAGCACGCCGTCGCCGCGGAGGTCGTTCCAGATCTCGGTCGGAATCTCGCCGATGTCGATCGCCGATCCGGGCAACCCGATCGGCCGCGCGATGCCGCGCCCCGACACCGGGATCATCGCGAGCGGGTTGCCGTCGTCGTTGTTGGTCACCATCAGCGTGTCGGAGAAGTCGCCGTACGCGAGCGGGCGGAACTCGACCGTGACGTCGACGCAGCTCTCGCCGCCCGTTGCGCCCGGCACCATGAACGACGCGGCGCTCGTCACCGCGAACGGCGCCGCCGCCCCCGTCACCATCGACACATCGAGCGCCGCCTCGCCGGTGTTGCACACGCGCGCGATCAGGTGGGCGCGCCGATCGTCGTCGTTGGGGTGGCGATAGACGTCACCGAACGCCAGCGCGTCCGGCACGTCGATGTGGCGATCGGTGCCCCAGCCCACCAGCGTGATGCGCTGCGCCGCCGGTTGCTGCACGCCGTTCACGTAGTAGCCGCCCGTGGTGATCGTGAGCTCGGCCGAGTCCGGGTTCGCCGCGCTGCGCTCGAACGTCGGCTCGTAGGTGATCATGAACGTCGCCGTCGCGCCTGGCGCGATCGGCCCGGTCAGCGGCGTCTGGATGAACCGCGCCGCGCTCGCGCCCGTGATCGCGCTGACGCTCGGGATCGTCAGCGGCGCCGTGCCGCTGTTGCGGACCATGACCGGGATCGCTCGGCCACCGACGAGGTCGACGTCGACGCCGCCGAAGTCCACCGTCGAGCCCGGCAGGATCTCGATGCCCGGCCCCGTCGAGCGGTAGGTGATGTCGAGCCGCAGCCGATCGTTGGGCGGCGCGAGGTCGACCGTCACCTCCAGCGTGGTCGTGAAGGTGCCGAGCATCGCGTCGTTCGGGGTCGCCGTCACCGTGAACGTCATGTTCTCGTTGAACGCCAGCGTGCGCGCCGAGAACCCCGACAGCGTGAAGTTGCCGCCGGTGTTGTTCAGCAGCGTCGCCCCCGTGATCGGCGCCGCCGCCTGACCGAAGTTGGTGATCGTGAACACCTGCGGCCGCGTCGCGTCCCACGCCACCGCGCCGAGATCGAGCGAGGTCGCCGGCGGCGACGGCAGCGGGCTGATGTCGAGGCCGACGCTCTGACCGTCACCGACCAGGTTCACCGTCAGCGTGTTCCAGTTGGTCGACGGGATCGTCAAGGTCGTCGCGCCCTGACTGTTCACCGTCGGCGCAAACGTGATCGGCAGCGTGACCGCCATGTTCGCGGGCACGACCGTGCCCGACAGCGCGCCGAGCGTGAAGCCCTGATCCGCCGCCGCCAGCGATGGCGTGCCCAGGTTCACCGGCTGGTTGCCGAGGTTCGCGATCGTCACCGTCGTCGCCACCATGTTGCCGATCAGCACAGCCCCGAAGTCGATCCGGTTCGGCCCCGCCTCGTAGGGCCGCGGCGCCGACATCGTGATCGCGATCCGCCCCTGCACCACCGAGCACGTCAACGCGATGTCGACCGACGTGTCGTTCTGGCTGTCGTTGACGATCGTGATCGTCCCGGTCTTGGTGCCGGTGCCGAGGCTGAGTGGCGAGCACGTGACCGTCCACTGCTGGAAGCCGTTGACCGCGACGTTGCCCGTCCCACCCGGGCTCAGATCGAAGTCGGTGCCGTTGCTGTTGGTCACCGCGGTGATCATCAGCTGCTGCGTCCCCGTGTTCTGGATCTGGATCGTCTGCGCCGCCGAGGTCTGCCCCGGCTGGACGTTCGCAAACACCAGCGGTGGCGACGACGGCATCGTCAGCGAGATCGTCGGGAACACCCCCTCGCCCGTCACCGACACCGTGCGGTTCGGCGTCGGATCGGACGGCGTGTTGACCGTGATCGTCCCCGCGCGCGGCCCGAGCACCGACGGCGTGAACACCACGTTCACCATGACCATGCCGCCTGCGGCCAGCGTGTCGTTCATGCAGTCACCCGGCACGCAGCTGACCGCAAACTCCGACGAGCCCGACGTGATCGTGTAGCTGGTCGCGCCGACGTTGCTGCCCACCGGGTTCGTCACCTGGAACGACATCGGGACCGACGAGACCCCGACCCGCTGCGGCCCCAACGGCAGCGACGTCGGCATCACCACGACGTTCGCCTGGGTGCCATTGCAGGTCAGCGTCACGTTGGTCACGGTGGTCGGGCCGACCGCGTTGCTGTCGCTGGTGATCGCCAGGCTGCCGTTGCGCGGCCCCGGCGCCGACGGATCGCACCGCAGCTGCGCCGCCAGCGGCGTGCCGTTGTTGATCGTGAACGGCCCGTTGCAGGTCTGGCCGCTGGTGCAGGAGCCGAACGCGAACGAGATGTCGGTCGTCCCACTGATCAGCAGCGACGACACCGTCAGCGCCTCGTTGCCCGAGTTGCTGATCGACAGCGGCCGCGTCGCGCCACCCGCCAAGAACACCGGCACGTCCCCGAACGCCACCGACGACGCCACCGAGATCATCGGCTGCGTCCCCGTGCCAATCACACCGAACGTCCTCGGATTGTTCGACGCCCCCGCCGCCGTGATCGTCACCGTGCCGTTGCGCGTCCCCGACATCGTCGGCGCGAACACCACCTGCACCGTCTCCATCTCGCCACCGTTGAGCGTGTTGTTGGTGAAGCACGCCGAGCCGCCCAGCGGACACGCCAGCGCGAAGTCACCCGTCACGCTCGCCGTGAACGTGTACGCCGATGCACCTGCCGGGTTGCTGATCGTGAAGGTCGTGGGCGCGCTCGTCGTGCCGACCCGCTGGGCGGCGAACGCCGCGGGCGTCGTGTGGACGATCGAGCCCTGCACGCCCGTGCACTGCACCGTCAGCGTCGCCGTGGTCGAGGTCAGCGCGGGCGTCGCCGCCACGAAGTCGTTGCTCGTCACCGTCAACGTCGCCGTCCGCAGGCCGTTCATCGTCGGCGTGCAGCGGATCGGATAGAGCTGAGCGCCATCGATCGGAATCGTCGTGCTCAACGAGCAGCTCTGCCCGACACAACCACCGCCCGTGAACTCGAACTCGCTGCCGCTGAGCGTCAGCATCGTGATCGTCAGGCTGTTCGTCGCGGTCGGCCCCGGATTGCTGATGCTCACGTTGGTCGACGCCGTCGGGGTCCCCAGCGGCGTGGTGCCGAGGTTCAGCGGGCTCGCCGGCAACACCAGGTTCGCGATCGTCCCGGTCCCCGACAGCGTCACCGTCAGCGGCGACGTCGGGAACGAGTTGGGCGCCGACAGCTGCAGCGTCCCGTTCACCGGCCCGGGCGTCACGGCATCGAACGTCACCGTCGCGGACGCGGTCCCGTTGCTGCCGCCCACCACGAACGGCGTTGTCGGCACCGAGTACGCCGACCCGCCCGCCGTGATCGCTGACGTCACCGTCGCGGCCAGCTCGCCGACGTTGGTCACCGTGAACGCCTGCGTCGGGAACGCCGCGCTGGTGTTGACGCGCGCACCGCCGAAGTTGAACGGCGAGGGCGCCACCTGCAGCTCCGCCGCCGACCCGTCGCCCGTCATCGTGAACGTGGTGTGACCCGACGCGCCGTCGTTCTCGATCGTGACCGTGCAGCTCTCCGCGATCCGGTCGGCAGGATCGTAGCTGATGTTGATCGGGACCTGCGTGCCGTCGCTGTTGAGGTCGAACGTGTTGCCGCTGTTGATCGGCATCAGGTTGCCGGGATGGATCGCCACCGCGGTGAACTCGCCGCAGCTGAGCGTCAGCCCTTCGATCTGGGTGTCGCTGCTCGTGCTGCTCAGCATCAGCGTCGCGGGTGTCGAGCCGCTGAACACCGGATGGGTCCCGAACGCATGAAAGTTCCCTCCCGCGATCACCAGATTCCCCGCGGCCGCCGTGCCGCCGAACGCCACCACACCGACCACCAGAAGAAGTCCGAAGCGAAGTCCCCTCACGCGCCGAGCCTACCCCTGCTCGCGTCGCACACGGAAGCCCCCGTGAAGGGTGAGCCGCCGCGCTTGCACGCACCCGCGTTCCGCCCCATGCTGTCCGCTGTTTCGCGGATCTCTGACAAGGGGGCGTACCGGTTTCGACGAGGATTTGGACATTCGAGCTGCGCGTCGTGGCGCCCATGGCCACGTAAAAATGGGCAAAAAACGCAACTGCGAACGACAACGCTGTTGCTCTCGCGGCCTGAGCAAAAACTCAGTAAGCGACGGTGACGTGAGCTTCCGTCTGTAGCCCACGACCACTGCCAAAAATCAGGCTGGCCTGCCGAGAAAGACGATCGCTCGGCAGGCGAGACTCAGGATCGACTCGCGCTGGTGATGGCTGCCACCCACCTCTCACCAGGGCCAGACAAAACAAGCGGTGGCTACACGCGTAGTAGCTCGAATCGAAGCATTCTCGGACGCGGGTTCGACTCCCGCCGCCTCCACGAAATTCCTTTGTCATGCTCAGCGGTTGCAACCGCTGTGCTACGGACTGTGCTAAGGCCTGTGCCAAGCCGTAGCACACGCCCGCCGTGGTTCGGCTCGATCTCGATCTTGCTGACCTCCGCGCAAAGCCGCGGCCAGTAGTCCGCTCGATCGTACCGATCGAACGCCCGCCGGGTCTTTCCCGCCGTGTGCGTGACCTTCTCGACGAGCCGATCGTCGGCGCCGTCCTCCAGCGCCATGCTGATGAACGTCGATCGCAGCGCATGCACCTTCATCGGCGCCGCCGGGATCTCGAGCGTCGCCAAGATGCTGTCCATCAGATCGCCGCCCGTCTTCTCGGTGTGTGGCGCACCCGCCGCCTCCCGCCACTTCCCCGTCGGCCTCGGCACGATCGGATCCTCCGCGCTCGGCGCACGCCCGAACATCTGCCCCCAACCGTGCCGCCACTCGCCGAGCATCTCCGCGAGCACCGGATGCACCGGCACGCGGCTCGCCTTGCCCGTCTTCGTCGGCTTGCCGTCGTACGTGCGCGAGCTGGTCAGCCGCCACAGCGGCGCCGCTGTCGTGTCGAGGTCGCCCCACCGCAGCCCCGCGATCGCACCGAGCCGCAACCCCGCCAGCCCACCCAGCGCCGCGAACACCCGCGCGTGCTCCGGCAGCTCCGCCGATCCGATCATCAACGCGAACTGCTCGCGCGTGTACCGCCCCGCGCCGCCCTCGCTGCCGTCGTCCTCGCCGAGCTGCACCGCGGTGAGGATCGCCGGGTCGTTCTCGACATGCCCCGCCACCGCCGCATCGCGGAACATCGCCCCCACCAGGCCGTAGACGTTGCGCACCGTGTGCGGCGCCAGCGTCGTCTTCGTGCGCAGCTTGTAGACCCACTCCGCCAGGTGCTTCGCGCGCACCTCCGCCAGCATCATCGCGCCCAGGTGCGGGAGCACATGCTTCCGCATCCGCCCCTCGTCGGTCGCGTGGTCGCGGTGCTGAACCTTCCCCTTGCCCGTCGCTTC
>JAYTAJ010001003.1:0-2911 GCA_043737575.1 Myxococcales bacterium
GCGCCACGAGAAGGGCTCGGCGATCTCGTCGACCGGCGCCCTCATCGCGTACTCGGGCAAGAAGACCGGTCGCAGCCCGACCGACAAGCGCGTGGTCGACGAGCCCGAGACTCGCGATGACGTGTGGTGGGGCAACGTCAACATCAAGCTCGATCCGTCGGTGTTCCTGATCAACCGCGAGCGCGCGGTTGACTACCTCAACACCCGTGAGCGGCTGTACTGCATCGACGCCTACGCCGGCTGGGATCCCAAGTACCGCCTCAAGATCCGGGTGATCTGCGCGCGCGCCTACCACGCGCTGTTCATGCACAACATGCTGATCCGCCCCACCGCCGAGCAGCTCGAGGACTTCGACGCGCCCGACTACGTCATCTTCAACGCCGGTGGCTTCCCCGCCAACAAGCACACCGCCGGCATGACCTCGTCGACGTCGATCGATCTGTCGTTCGGGCGCCGCGAGTTCGTCATTCTCGGCACCGAGTACGCCGGCGAGATGAAGAAGGGCGTCTTCACGATCATGAACTACCTCATGCCCAAGCGTGGGGTGCTGTCGATGCACTGCTCGGCCACCGAGGCCCGCGACGGCAGCGACACGTCGATCCTGTTCGGCCTGTCGGGCACCGGCAAGACCACGCTGTCGGCCGATCCCAAGCGCCTGCTCATCGGCGACGACGAGCACGGCTGGAGTGACGACGGCGTCTTCAACATCGAGGGCGGCTGCTACGCCAAGGTCATCGACCTGTCGAAGGAGCAGGAGCCCGACATCTGGAGCTCGCTGCAGTACGGCTCGGTGCTCGAGAACGTCGTCTACGACGACGAGACCCGCGCGGTCGACTACACCAACGTCTCGATCACGCAGAACACCCGCGGCTGCTACCCGCTCGACGTGATCCCGAACGCCAAGATCCCCGCGGTGTCGGGCCACCCCAAGAACGTCATCTTCCTGACCAGCGACGCGTTCGGCGTGCTGCCGCCGGTCGCGAAGCTGTCGCCGGCGCAGGCGATGTATCACTTCATCAGCGGCTACACCGCGAAGGTCGCCGGCACCGAGGTCGGCGTGAAGGACCCCGAGCCGACGTTCTCGGCGTGCTTCGGCGGCCCGTTCCTGGTCTGGCATCCGACCAAGTACGCCGAGCTGCTCGCCGAGAAGCTGCGCAAGCACGGCGCCCAGACCTGGCTGGTCAACACCGGCTGGTCGGGCGGCGGCTACGGCGTCGGCAAGCGCATGAGCCTGAAGTACACGCGCGCGATCATCGACGCGATCCACTCCGGCGCGCTCGACAAGGTCGCGACCGCCGCCGATCCGGTGTTCGGCGTCCAGGTCCCGACCGAGTGCCCGGGCGTGCCGGCCGAGATCCTCGTGCCGCGCAACACCTGGGCCGACAAGGCCGCGTACGAGTCGCAGGCCAAGAAGGTCGCCGGCCTGTTCCGCGACAACTTCAAGAAGTACGAAGCCGCCGCCTCCGACGAGATCCGCGCCGCCGGCCCGAAGCCGTAGCGGTCAGGCGCTGACGGCGAGGTAGATCCGACGGTCGCCGCGCCACAGCGTGAGCTCGGCGTCGGTGCCGTCGCGGCGGTGGGCGCGCAGGGTGGCGCACGGCGCGGCCGCGGCGAGGAGGTCGGCGAGGCGACGAGCGGCGTCGGCGCCGAACAGCCAGCCGAGCTCGCCGAGCAGCGCGCGGCCGCGGACCTGCCAGGCGGAGACGCCGGCCCAGCGCGCCGCGCTCGGGCTGATGGCGACGACGCGGCCGTCGGCGTCGAGGGCGATCAGCGCCTGCGGCGTCACCGCCAGCTCGACGTCGGTCAACTCGTCGAGCGCGGTGTTCATGGCGATGAGACGGCGAACGCGGCCGCGGCGTTACAGGCTACTTCGCGCTGGCCTTCGCCAGGTCGCCGGCCTCGATCACGACGAACTTCGCGGGCTGCAGGTACGCGCGCATCACGCGATTGACGTCGGCGCCGGTGACCTTGCCGAGCTTGGCGCGATACGCCACGTGCCACGCGAAGTCGCGGCCGACGAAGCGATCGTTGCGCAGCCGACCGATCAGCTCGCCGTCGTCGGCGAGGGAGGTGTCGTCGGCCTCGATCCACGCGGTGCGCGCGACCGCGACCTCGTCGTCGGTGACACCGTCCTTCAGCAGGCGATCGATCTCCTCGAGGATCGCGGCCTTGCCCTTGCCGAGGTTCTGCGGCGCGAGGATCGCCGCCGCCATCACCTGGCCGACCGGATCGAGATCGCCCGGGAACATCCCGCCCCAGGTGCCGTAGGAGAAGCCGTCCTTCTCGCGCAGCCGCATCCACAGCCGTGAGCCGGTCGAGCCCGCGAGGATGTGCGACGCCAACGTCACCGCGGCCGCGTCGGCGTGATCATCGTCGATGAGCAGCTCCTGGCCCGCGATCACCAGCGCCATCTCCTTGTCCTTGGTGTCGATGCGCTCGGCGGCGGCGGGCGGCGAGAACGCCTGGTCGACGAGGCGCGCGTACGGCGCCTTGCTGGTCCAGCCCGCGAACGCGGCGTCGAGCTGCTTGGCGAGCGCGTCGGGATCGAAGTCGCCGACCGCCGCGACCTCGCCGTGGCCGACGCCCCAGAACGCGGTGTGATAGGCGCGGACGTCCTTCGCCGTCACCTTGCGCAGCGCCGCGATGTGGGCCGCGGGGCTGAGGGTCTCGCGCGGATCGCCCTTGGGCCACGGCGCCAGGAGCTGCGCGTAGCGGACGAACGCGAGCTGCGTCGGATCCTGCAGCGTCTCCTCGAGCGCGCTGATCGCCTCCTGCCGCACCACGCCGAGCTCCTTGTCGCTGAAGGTCGGGTTCTTCAAGATGTCGACGACCAGCTCGATCACGCCCGGCAGCGAGTCGCGCACGGTCTCGATGCGCACCGCGATCACGCCCGGCTGGCTGGTCACGCTGA
>JAYTAJ010001004.1:0-2911 GCA_043737575.1 Myxococcales bacterium
GGCCGGCCTCGGGCCCAAGGGCATGGTGTCGCACCGCGCGCGCGCGATGGCGTCGCTCACGCCCCACCTGCTCGCTTACCTCGCCGTCGCGCGCTGATCCCTTGCGCCCACCCGCGGCAAACGGTACTCCTACGGCGATCGCGGGGTGTAGCGCAGCCCGGTAGCGCACCTGTTTTGGGAGCAGGGAGTCGGAGGTTCGAATCCTCTCACCCCGACTGACTGTTACTTGAGCCCATGACCTGCTTCGCAGTCATGGGCGCCGTTTTGAGCCCATGACCTGCTTCGCAGTCATGGGCGCCGTTTCGAGCCTCGTCGTCGTTGCGCCCATAGCTCAGCTGGATAGAGCACCGGCCTTCTAAGCCGGGGGTCGGAGGTTCGAGTCCTCCTGGGCGCGCACGCGCTATCCCGCGATCGTCACCTTGCGCACGCCGCGGTCGACCAGCACTGGCTCGAGGCGGCGCCGCAGATCGCCCTGCAGCACGATCGCGTCGCCATCGACCGAGCCGCCGCAGCCGAGGGCGGCCTTGAGCTCCTTGCACCAGCGCTCGAGCTCGGCCGCCGACAGCTCGAGCTTCTCGATCACCGTCGCCTCGCGACCGCCGCGGCCCTTGCGCTCGTAGCGGACGACCGCGCGCGCGGGCGGCTTGACGATCGGCGCCGCGACCGGGGCCGGCGGCTTCGGCGGCGGGCCGGGCGGCAGCTGACCGCGCAGCCTGTCGAGCGCCGCGAACATCGACTCGGGCTTCTTGCCACCCATCACGCGATGCTAACAGCCGAAAACACCGCGACCGCGACCGTCAGGGTCGCGGTGCCAAAAAAAACGCGCGGTGCCGAAAAAAGTCACGGCGCCCGAAGGCGCCGCATGGGGTGGATGATGGGGGTCGAACCCACGACACCCAGGACCACAACCTGGTGCTCTACCAATTGAGCTACATCCACCGTGCGGAGGGACTTCTAACCGAAATCCCCCTCCCCGTCTAGACCCTCACGGCGTTGGCGCTTCGAGCGAGTCCCCGGCGTCGCCCGAAAAGTAGCTGCGCAGGACCTGGGTCTCGTAGTTGAGATCGCCCAGCGTGGTCTTGCCCTGGCCCGCCGCGATCGCCGCGTCGAGCTTCGCGCCGCAGTCCTTGCACGCCTTGCCGGCGATCTTCGGCAGCGCCAGCAGCACGCTCTGGCGGATCAGCCGATCGTCGCTGCGCGCCGCGGTCAGGAGCGCCTCGGTCTGGCTCCCGCCCTTGTCGCCCATCTTGCCGAGGTCGAGCATCGCGCGCTCGATCTGCGCGGCGACGATCTCGGCCTTCTCGTCGGGGGTGAAGCCGTCGAGGCCCTTGATCCACTTGTCGAGGCGCGGCTTGATGTCGTCGAACTTCGCGGTGAGAGTGCCGCCGAGGCACGCCGGATCGGCCTTGCAGTGCATCGCGATCTCGATGCGCGCGATGTGGGTCTCGAACACGCGCTGCGACGCCTTGTAGTTCTTCGCCTTGTTGTCGAGCTCGTCGTACTTGGCCTTCACCTCCTGGTACGGCTTGGTGACCTTGTCGAGCGCGAGCTTGGCCTCGGTCATCTTGACGATCAGGTCGGCGGGGGCCTTGGCCTCGCCGCCCTTGCGCGCGACCGCGTCCTTGGCCTTCTTCAGCTCTTCCTTCGCGGCGTCGTAGGGGACCTTGGCGGCGGCGAGCGCGGTCTTGGGTGGACCGTCGGCCTGAGCGCGCGCCTTGACGCTGCCGTCGGCGAACTGGGTGACCTGATCCTGGAGGATCTTGAACCGCTCCGGCGTGCTCGACAGGCGCGAGTACGCGGTCGCCGCCTCGAGCCGCAGCGTGAAGTCGGTCGTGGTGTCGGTGACCAGCTTGGCGAGGTAGTCGAGCCCGGTGGTGGTGCCGGTCTTCTCGGCGCCGTCGCGCGACACGAACGAGTACACGCCCGTCGCCATCGGCCGCAGGTTGTTGTCCTTGCTGTTCACCAACAGCTCGAGGACCGCGGGCGCCGCCGCCGCCGAGCCGACCTTGCGGAGCGCGTCGAGCGCGCCGTTCTGGGCCGGGGGACCGGGGGTGTCGTCGACGTAGTAGGCCGGCTTGAACTCGCGGGCCAAGACCTTGAGCAGCGCCGGGACCAGCGCGGGATCGTAGAGGTCGCCCGCGATGATCGACGCGTAGTAGTCCATCGCCGAGACCGGCGCGCACTCGGCGAGCGGCCGCTGCTCCTTGCCGACGTCGCCGCAGTAGAGGTCGAGCTTCTTGTCCTTGAACAACGCGTTCATGTCGCTGTCGGTGCCCTCGAGCACGCCGCGGATGCGCTCGTGGACCGAGTCGCCCGAGGCGACCAGCGACCGCCGCACCTGCTTGAAGAAGAACGGCAGGCGGTACATCGCCTCGATCAGGACCGGCACCGCGGTCGGGCTCTTGATCTTGCCGAGCGCGATGATCGCCGCGCCGTGCAGCGCCGGGTTCAGCGGATCGAACTCCTCGCGGATGATGTTCGCCAGCGTCGGCACCGCGCCGGGGTTGCCGAGCGCGCCGAGCGACAGGATCGCCTGACCGCGCACCGGCTTCGCGTCGCTCGCGGTCGCCGCCTTGATCAGCGGCTCGAGCGCCTCGTCGAGCTTGGCCTCGCCGAGCGCCTCGGCCGCGAGGCGCGCGCTCTCGACCGAGCGCGGGTTGGCGCCGTCGACCTCGTCGATCGCCTTCTTCAGGATCGGGAGCGACTTGTCCCACGACGCTTCGCGCGCCTGGTACGCCCCGCCCTTGTGGTTCTTGTACTCGTCGGTCGCCTGCTTCTTGGTGAGCGGCTTCGACAGGTCGATGATCACGCGCAGGATGCGCTCGGGCCGCCCCTGCTTCTCCCAGGTCTTGCCGAGCGCCGGGATCGCCGAGGGATCACCCAGGCGCTCGAGCTCGGTGACCGCGCGCTC
>JAYTAJ010001005.1:0-6637 GCA_043737575.1 Myxococcales bacterium
CCGGGCGCCGCACCCGCTTGGCGATCACCGCCGCCTGCGCCGCGTAGTCGCCGAGCACGCGGCGGCCGAACCCGCCGCCCGCGTAGGTGGTGTGGACCAGCACGTCGTCGCGATCGAGGCCGACCGCGTCGGCGACGAAGGCCTGGATCACCGTCGGTGACTGACACGGCACCCAGACCTCGGCCTGGCCGCGCGCCAGCCGCACGGTGCAGTTCTGCGGCTCCATCGCCGCGTGCGCGAGGAACGGCGCCTCGTAGAACGCGTCGACCCGGGTGGCGCCGCGGGCCGCCAGCGCAGCGCCGACGTCGCCGTCGTCGCGCACCACCGCGCCGGGCTGACGGTAGTCGCGCACCGCGGCGCGCAGCGCTTCGGTGTCGAGGCCCTCGACCAGGCCGGGGCCCCAGTCGACCTCGACCGCGCGCGCGGCGGCGAGCGCCTGCCAGTGCTTGTCGGCGACGACCGCGACGCCCCAGCGCACCGCGAAGATGTCGATCACGCCGGGACGCTGGCGCGCGGCGTCGGCGCGGACCGCGGTCGGCTCGGCGCCGTAGACCGGGCCGTGGATCATCACGGCGCGGACCATGCCGGGCACGACGACGTCGAGGCCGAACTGCGCGGTGCCGTCGACCTTGGCGCGGGCGTCGACGCGCTGGACCCGGGTGCCGACGACGCGAAAGTCTTTCGGCGCCTTCAGCGTCGGCGACGCCGGGACGTCGACCCGCGCGGCGGCGGTGGTGAGCTCGCCGTAGCCGAGCCTGCGCTGCGACGCGGCGTGGACGACGTGGCCGGCCTCGGCGCGGCAGTCGTCGCGATCCACGCCCCACCGGGTCGCGGCGGCGGCGACCAGCATCTCGCGCGCGCTGGCGGCGGCGCGGCGGATCGGCAGGTACGCCTCCTTGGTGCTGGTCGAGCCGCCGGTCTGGTGCATGAAGAAGCTGGTGCGGAACTCGGGGAACGAGTCGGCGAAGTAGAAGTCGATCGCGTCGAGCGGGACCTCGAGCTCCTCGGCGACCAGCGCGGCGTAGCCGGTCGCGACGCCCTGCCCGATCTCGGCCTTGTTGATCGCGAACGCGACCCGGCCGTCGGGCATGACGGTGACGTACAGGTTGGGCGCGAGCTCGCCGGTCTGATCGGCGCGACGGATCATGCGGGCGCGCTGGTTGGGGCCGCAGCCGACGGTGACCGCGAGCGACAGCGCGCCGCCGCCCGCGATGATGCCCTGCAAGAAGCCGCGGCGATTCACGCGCCCCTCGCGGCCTTCGCGGCGCGATGCACCGCGAGGCGGATGCGCGGGTAGGTCCCGCAGCGGCACAGGTTGGCCGACATCGCCGCGTCGATGTCGGCGTCGGTCGGCTCGGGCTTCTTGGCGAGCAGCGCGACCGCGCTCATGATCTGCCCCGACTGGCAGAAGCCGCACTGCATGACGTTCTCGTCGATCCACGCCTGCTGCACCGCGTGCAGCGCACCGCCGATCGCGAGGCCCTCGATGGTGGTGATCGGCAGCGCGCCGACGTCGCCGACCGCGGTGACGCACGACCGCTTGGCGACGCCGCCGACGTGGACCGTGCAGGCGCCGCACAGCGCCCGGCCGCAGCCGAACTTGGTGCCGGTCAGGCCGACCTCCTCGCGCAGCACCCACAGGAGCGGCGTGTCTGCCGGGACCTCGACCTCGACCGGGTTGCCGTTGACGACGAGCTTCATGACGATCCTCCTACCAGGGCGAGACCAGCGGGAACTTCAGCGTCGCGCCGACCTGGACGACGTGATCGTTGCGATCGGTGCCGTCGAGGGTGACGTAGCGGACGTAGATCGAGACCACGCCGGCCGACCCGAACAGCCGGCCGGTCGCGCCGAGGTCGCGATCGCCGTAGGCGAAGCGCGCGGCGACGCCGCCGTCGACGCCGACCCCGATCGGGCCGAGCTTCCTGCCGAGCTCGACGCCGCCGGTGACGTAGGTGCCGTCGACGCCGAAGTCGTAGTAGGCGTCGGCGTAGGCGCCGATCAGGCGACCCTGGCGCAGCCGGACGACGCTGACCTCGCCGCCGACGAAGCCGGCGCGGGTGTCGTAGAGCGCGGCGCCGCCGGTCGCGCCCGCGAGGACGAACCACGATGGCTGGCCGCCGATCGTGAACGGCGGGTCGGCGCGCGCCGCGGTCGGCGCCGCGATCACCACCGCGCAGGCGACGACGACCGCCCTCACGGGACGAACCGCTCGATGAGGATCTGGATCCGGCGGCGCAGCACCGAGGTGCGCGGCAGATCGAGCTCGAGACCGTCGACGGCGAGCATGAACACCTCCGCGAGCTCCTTCGAGCCCAGGATCGCTTGCGTGTACTTCAGGCGGTGCTTCTCGTGCTCGGCCTCGACCTGCGGGAACAGGTTGGTGCAGGCGTCGAAGAACTCGATCGCGCGCGGCGCCTTCGAGATCTCGTCCCACAGCTCGATCAGCAGGATCTCGTAGATCCGCATCAGCTTGGCGCGCTTGGTCCCGGGGCCGGCGACCACCGCCGCCGCCGCCGGGTAGCGCTCGACGTAGGCGTCCTCGAACACCGCGACGAACAGCGCTTCCTTGTTCTCGTACTTCCGGTAGATCAGCGGCCGCGAGATGCCGGCCTTCCGGGCGATGTCGTCGAGCGACGTCTTGCCGAAGCCGTACTGCAAGAAGCAGTCGCGCGCGGCATCGACGATCACCTTGCGGCGCGCCGCGTCGCTGACCTTGGAAGGCGACACGCCGACAAAGTTACAGATGACGATTCATTTGTCAATCTGTAACGAGAGCGTCCCAGAAGTCGCACGTCGCCGCCTGCAGGCCGGTGCCGACCGCGGCCGGGAGATCGAGGATCACGTGAGGGTCGCGATCGGCGGTGTAGCGCGGCCACGCCAGCGCTGGGGTCGACGGATCGCCGGTGCGGGCGAACGCGCCCCAGGCGTCCATCATGGTCCGCGCCAGCGGCCGCTCGTCGTCGGTGATGCCGTAGCCGAGCGAGACGTTGCCGAACACGAAGAACAGCTCGACCGAGTGGGTCGCGCCGAGCTCGTGGACCCGCGGATCGGCGAGCGCGCGGGTCCAGTGGTACTGGAAGACCGGCACGCCGCGGGCCGCCAGCGCCCGCGCGATGCGGCGGGCCTGACAGACGAAGATGCCGTCGGTCACGATGGCGTCGAGCGCGGCCTTGGCATCGGGACGCTGGTAGCGCGCGAGCACGGGCGCGATCGCAGCGGCGCCGAACGACGCGCCGACGAAGTCCTCGAGATCGGCGAGGGTGACCTGATCGAAGCTGATGGTGTGGATGATGCCCTCGTCGCGGTTGGCACCGATCAGCAGCGGCACGGGCGCGCTGGTGCCAGCACGCATCGCGGCCAGCGGCCGGACCGGCAGCTCGACGCCGTCGACCACCGGGCCCCACCACACGCCCGGGTGGAGGATCGAGCCGCGCTTGATCGGCAGGGCGGCCACCACGGCGGCGGCGGGCGCGGCGCGCAGGCACACCAACGGATCGGCGTCGTCACAGCCGAGCGCGTGGGCGAACGCCTCGCCCTGGGCCTCGGCCGCCGCGGCGTCGAAGTACAGCGCGTCGTCGCACGCGCCGCTCTGCATGATCGCGCGGGCGAACAGGCCGCGGCTGCCGGGCGACGCCAGCTGCGCGCACACGCTCCACGCGCCCGCCGACTGGCCGAACACGGTGACGCGCTCGGGATCGCCGCCGAACCCGGCGACGTTGCGCTGGACCCAGGCCAGCGCGGCGCGTTGATCGAGCAGACCGAACGACGGCGACGCCGGGCGATCGAGCTCGCGGGCCAGCGCGCGATGCGACAGGAAGCCGAGCGGCCCGAGCCGGTAGTTGATCGTCACGACGATCGCGCCCGTGCGCGCGGCGAGCGCGGCGCCGTCGTACAGATCGTCGCCGCCGCTGCCCTGGTAGAACGCGCCGCCGTGGATCCACACCATCACCGGCTGGGGACCCCCGTCGGTGGCCGGGGCCCACAGGTTGAGGACCAGGCAGTCCTCGGACTCGGGCGCGCGCTGGTCGTCGTCGAGCTGGATGCAGGCGTTGCCGCGGCGGGTGGCGTCGCGCGGCTCCGGCCACGGCGCGACCGGCATCGGCGCGCGCCAGCGCAGCGCACCGATCGGCGGCGCGGCGTAGGGGATGCCGAGGAACTCGCGGCCGCCGCCGCGACGCTGGCCGATCACCATGCCCGCGTCGGTCGCGACCGTCGTCGCCGGCGCTGGCTGCGGCCGCGGGATCGACGAGCGCGCGCAGCCGGCGAGCAGGACGACGAGCAGGTAGCGGTTCATCGCGAGGCGGACACGCCGAGGCCGCGGCGGTTGCGACGGCGTCGGCGGCTCCGTGATAGGCTGCGCGGCAATGCCGGTCGACGACCTGCGCTCAGGCACCTGGGTCACCTACGTCGGCGGCCGCGCCGCCGGGCTACGGCTGCGCCGCTGCCGCGTCGAGGTCACCGCGGGCGCCGACGCTGGCCTGGTGCGCGATCTCGAGGCGCCGGTGATCCGCATCGGCGCACGCCGCGGCAACGACGTCCAGCTGTCCGACGCCAAGGTGTCGGGCCTGCACTGCGAGATCCGCCTCGACGATCGCGGCTATCGCCTGCGCGATCTCGACTCGACCAACGGCACCTTCGTCGGCGGCATCCGCATCAACGACGTCTACATCCAGCCCGGCACCCAGATCTCGGTCGGCTCGACGCGGATGCGGTTCGAGCCGCTCGGCGAGTCGGTCGAGCTCGAGATCTCCGAGCGCGATCGCCTGGGCGGCATGCTCGGCCGCTCGGTCAAGATGCGCGAGCTGTTCGCGCGGCTGCAGAAGCTCGCCGCGTCCGACACCACGGTCCTCATCACCGGCGAGACCGGCGTCGGCAAGGAGCTGGCCGCCGAGTGCGTCCACGATCTGTCGCCGCGCTGCAACGGCCCGTTCGTCGTCCTCGACTGCGGCTCGATCCCGCCGACCTTGATCGAGAGCGAGCTGTTCGGCCACGAGCGCGGCGCGTTCACCGGCGCGACCGCGAGCTACGCCGGCGCCTTCGAGCGCGCCCACGGCGGCACCGTGTTCCTCGACGAGATCGGCGAGCTGCCGCTGGCGATGCAGCCCAAGCTCCTGCGCGTGCTCGAGGCCAAGGAGGTCCGGCGGGTCGGCGGCCAGAAGATCACGCCGGTCGACATCCGCATCGTCGCCGCCACCAACCGCGACCTCGGCGTCGAGGTCAACCGCGGCCGCTTCCGCGAGGATCTGTTCTACCGGCTCGCGGTCGCGCGCATCGTCGTGCCGCCGCTGCGCGAGCGCAAGGAAGACATCCCGCTGCT
The DNA here is from genome assembly GCA_043737575.1 of Myxococcales bacterium. GTDB lineage: Bacteria > Myxococcota_A > Polyangia > Haliangiales > Haliangiaceae > UBA2376. The sequence continues at coordinate 5,321 of JAYTAJ010001005.1, forward strand.
CATCGAGGGGATCCTGACCACGACGCCGGGCGGCGAAGGCGCGTACATCGCGCCCGAGACCGTCGACCTCATGATGAAGCACGACTGGCCCGGCAACGTCCGCGAGCTGCGCAACGTGATCGAGCGCGCGGTGCTCTTGGCCGAGCCGCCCGAGAACGAGGCCCAGCTCCGCCGCGCGCCCGCGCCGATGCCGCCGCCGCGCATCGACGCGACGCCGTCGACCACCGCGTCGTCGCCCGACGCCACGATGACCGTGCCGGTCGACATCGCGACGCCGTTCAAGGCCGCCAAGGGCAACGTCGTGTCCGAGTTCGAGCGGCGCTACATCTCGAAGCTGCTCGCCTACCACGACGGCAACATCTCGGCGGCGGCGCGGGCCGCCGGCATCGACCGCATGTCGATCCACAAGATGCTGCACCGCCTCGGCCTCGCGAACCCCGGCCGCGACGACGGCCCGGCGTTCGACACCAGCGACACCGAGGACGAGTCGTAGCCCACGTGTCCGATCCGTTCCGCGACGACATCCACGGCCGGTCGCCGACCCTCGAGCGCCTCGCGTCGCGCAGCCCCGAGGCCGCCGAGATCCTCGAGATCGAGCGCGTCCCCGCCGAGGTCCGCGACGTCACTCTCGGCGCCGCGATCGGCGACGTCCAGCCCATCGGCTGCCTCGCGATGGTCGGCTACCTCGCCGCGGTCGGCGTCGGCATCGCCTGGCTCACCGGCGCCGTCACCCCGGTCGTGCTGCTGGCCGGCGTCCTGGCGATCGTCGGCGGCCACGTCGCGCACGCGCTGTCGCGCGCCGCCTGGCACCGCCGCGTCGCCGAGCGCCTGGCCTGGGTCGATCAACGGCCGTTTCCCATCACCGGCATCCGCGGCTACCTCGCCGCCGCGCGCCCGATGATCGACGTCCGCTTCCTGGCGCCACCGCTCGCCGCCACCGTCACCTCCGGCATCCGCGGCCACGCCCCCGACGCCGAGGTCTCGCAGGTCGACGACTACACCTTCCGCGTCGTCCTGCGCGCCGCGCCCCGCACCGACGTCGCCGAGCCGGTCCTGGTCCACGCCGACGATCGCGAGCTGATGCGCTTCGTCGACGAGGTCCTGGTGCCGGTCGACGCCGACGTCGGCATCGCGTCGGTCACCCTGGGCGGCACCACGACCGCGCTCGCGGCGCCCAAGAAGCGCGGCTAGGCTAGAGGCCGCGCGAACGTCGAGGGGCCCGCACTGCTCGGCGCAGCCGTCTCCGATCGGAAAAATTATTGATCCGGAAAGAAGGCGCGCGATCAGGCCGCCTCTCCTCGGTGGGCAGGCGCCCAC
>JAYTAJ010001006.1:0-15165 GCA_043737575.1 Myxococcales bacterium
GAACACGTTGCCGTAGCCGCCGGTCGCCATGATCACGGCGTGGGCCGAGTGCGACTCGATCGTGCCGGTCACCAGATCGCGCACCACGACGCCCGCGGCGCGGCCGTCGACGGTGACCAGATCGAGCATCTCGGTGCGGCTGAACATCGTGACCTTGCCGGTCGCGATCTGCCGGGCCAGCGCCTGATAGACGCCGATCAGGAGCTGCTGGCCGGTCTGGCCGCGCGCGTAGAACGTGCGCGACACCTGGGCGCCGCCGAAGCTGCGGTTGGCGAGGGTGCCGCCGTACTCGCGCGCGAACGGCACGCCCTGGGCCGCGCACTGATCGATGATGTCGACCGAGACCTCGGCGAGGCGATGGACGTTGGCCTCGCGGGCGCGAAAGTCGCCGCCCTTCACGGTGTCGTAGAACAGGCGGTGGATGCTGTCGCCGTCGTTCTGGTAGTTCTTCGCGGCGTTGATGCCGCCCTGCGCGGCGATCGAGTGGGCGCGGCGCGGCGAGTCCTGGAAGCAGAAGCACGCGACGTCGTAGCCGAGCTCGGCGAGGGTCGCGGCGGCGGCGCCACCAGCGAGGCCGCTGCCGAGGACGATCACCTTGTACTTGCGCTTGTTGGCCGGGTTCACCAGCTTGAGATCGAATCGGGCCCGGTTCCACTTCTCGGCGATGGGGCCGCCCGGGATGCGCGCGTCGAGGTTCATGGCGTCACGGCTTGATGAGGTTGAACGCCACGCCGAGCGGCGGCGCGAGGTAGCCGACGATCAGCACGAGCGCGATCACCGGCCCGGCCTTCGCCGTGATCGGCTGGTACTTGGGGTGCGAGAAGCCGAGCGACTGGATCCAGCTGCCAGCGCCGTGCGCCAGGTGCAAGCACAGGAGCGTCACCGCGACGAGGTACGAGATCAGGATCGGCGTGCGCTGGAAGCCGGCGACGAACATCGCGTAGGCGTCGTAGCGGCCCTTGCCGTCGAGGGTGTGGAAGCTGTCGGGCTGGATCCAGCCGAGCGTGAAGTGCGCGAGGTGGTAGACGATGAACGCGAGCACGACCAGGCCGGTCAGCGCCATCGTGCGCGCGGCGAAGGTGGTGCGGCGGTAGCGCTGGCGCACGTACTTCTCGGGGCGCGCCGAGCTGTTGGCGCGGGTCAGCGCGACCGCCATCGCGATGTGGACGACGACCAGCGCGAGGAGACCGCCGCGGGCCAGCCACTTGATCGCGCCGAGCTCCTGCAGAAAATGCGCGTAGGAGTTGTACGCATCGCGGCCGCTGAACATGCCGAGGTGGCCGAGCATGTGGAACAGCGCAAACAGGACGAGGCCGAGCCCGGTGAGCGCCATGATCTGCTTGGCGCCTACCGAGGAGCGGACGTAGCCGACGAACCAGCTCATGACACGGATCCTTCGCGGAAGAGAACGAGCACGATGCGCGCGCAGGTAAGCACAAAGCGCGGGCTCACGCTATCTGCGGCGCTGGCGAGAACGACTCATCCATTCGATGCAAGAGTGCGTCGCCGCGTTTCAGCCGCCGCAGGTTGTCGACGACGAGGTCGGCGATGCGCGCGAACGCCGCGGTGGTCGAACCCGCGACGTGGGGCAGCGTGACGACCTTCGGGTGCGCGAACAACGGATCGCTCGGATCCCACGGCTCGTGCCAGTAGACGTCGAGCCCGACGCCGCCGAGGTGGCCGCGATCCAGCGCGGCGTCGAGGGCCGCGCGATCGATCACCGGGCCGCGCGCGACGTTGACGATCAGCGCGTGCGCGGGTAGCGCGGCCAGCGCCGCGGCGTCGATCAGCCCGCGGGTCGCGGCGGTCAGCGGACAGTGCAGCGTGACCGCGTCGCTGGCGGCGAGGATCGCGTGGAGCTCGGCGCGCGTGGTGCGCGAGTCGACGCCGGTCACGATCATGCCGAGCGCGCGGGCCCGATCGGCGACCGCGGTGCCGGTGCGACCGACGCCGATCACCGCGAGGCGCTGCCCGGCCAGCTCGACGCCGAGCGGCGCGCCGATCGTCGCAGCGCGAAACGCCGCGGTGGCGACCGGCCAGCGACGGGCGAGGAGCAGCAACAACAGCAGCGTCGCCTCGGCGACCGCGGTCTGGTTGGCGCCCGGCGCGTTGCAGACCGGGATGCCGCGCGCGGCGGCCGCGGCGCGATCGATGCCGTCGGTCCCGGCCGCGGGCTGCTGGATCAGCGCGAGCCGCGGCGCGGCGGCGATGACCGCGGCGTCGACGCGGCCGTTCGACGGCAGCAGCACGTCGACCGCGCCGACCTCGTCGACCAAGGGCCGCGCGCGATCCCAGACCCGCAAGTGGTCACCCGGCGCGAGGCGGGCGCGGATCTCGTCGACGATCGCCAGCCACCCCGAGCCGCAGAACAGGATCTCCACGGCGGAGCGCCGCGCTACTTCTTCTTCGCGGGCGGCTTCTTCGCGGCAGCGACCGGCTTGGCGGCGGCGGCGGCGGGCTTCGCGGCAGCGACGGGCTTCGCGGCGGCGGCGGGCTTCGCGGCGGCGGCGGGCTTCGCGGCGGCAGCGGGCTTCGCGGCGGCGGCGGGCTTCGCGGCAGCGGCGGGCTTCGCGGCCGGCCCCGCAGCCGGCTTCACCGGCGCGGCGCCAGGCTTCGCCGCTCCTGGGGCCTTCGCGGGGGCGGGCTTGGCGGCCGGAGCCTTGGCCGGGCCGCGCACGGGCGTCGGCTTCGCGGGCTTGTCGTCGTCGTCCTTGTCGGCGTCGTCGTCCTTGTCGTCGTCGTCCTTGTCGTCCTTGTCGTCGTCGTCGTCGTCGTCGTCGTCGTCGTCGTCATCATCGTCGTCGTCGTCGTCCTCATCATCGACGTCGACCGCGTCGTCCTTGTCCTTCTTGTCGGCGTCGTCGTCCTCGGCGCGCGCCCACACCGGGGCCTCGTCGTCGTCGACCACGGTGACCGCATCGGCGTCATCGTCGTCGTCGTCGTCGTCCTTCTTCACCTTGTCCTCGTCGTCGGGGACGATCACGTCGTCCGCGACCTCGTCCTCGCCCCAGCGGTTGGCGACCGGCTTGTCGTCGTCGTCGTCGTCGGTGGCCTTCTTCTTCTTCTTCTTCTTCTTCGGCGCTGCGTCGCCGTCGTCGCCGATCACCAGCGGCTTCGCGGCGTCGTCGTCGTCGTCCTCGTCCTCATCGTCGTCGTCGTCATCATCATCGTCGTCATCATCATCGTCATCGCCGCGCGCCCACTTGCCGCCGCGATCGCCGTCCTCCTCCTCGTCGCCGTCGGCCCAGCGCTTGAGCAGCGCGGGATCGATCGCGAGCGCGAGCACGGCTTGCACGGCCGCCTCCAGCGTCGGATCAGTTGGGTTGCCGACGAGATCGACGAGATCGACGGTGACGATGCAGGGCTCCACGCCCGAATTCTAACCACGCACCTCTTGTCGCCATCAAGCCGCTGCGGGGCAAAATCCCCTCGCGACCTCGACGACGGGTCACGCCCGCTCGATCACGGTCTGGATCGCGGTCGGGACGCGATCGCTCGGAGCGGCGGCGATGAGCTGCTGCCAGACCAAGTGGGTCGAAATCACACCCACCACGGCCATGTTGTCGGTGTTGGAGAACTGCGCCGCGGCCTTGGCCTTGCACTTCGCCCACAGCTGCGACACCCCGGCGGGGTCGAACACCCCCGCCGCGGCGGTGGTCTCGGGCGCCATGATCGCGTCGCACCACGACGCGCCGTCGCCGAGGAACGCCAGCGCATCCGGTGCGCGGTACGGCTGCTTGGGCCGGGCCAGGATCTCGGCTGGCACCAGGCCGCGGGCGACCCGCTTCAGGACGTGCTTCTCGTCGAGGCCGCGCAGCTTGTACGACGACGGCAGCCGCCCCGCCAGCGCCATCACGTCGCGATCGAGGAACGGGAAGCGGCCCTCGACCGAGTTGCCCATGAGCATGCGATCGCCCTGGGCCGACAACAGGTAGCCGCCCAGGAGCGTCCGGACCTCGAGGTACTGATCCTGCGCCAGCGCGTCCCAGCGCGGAAAGTCGCGCGGCAGATCGGCGAGCAGCGCGGCGATCGCGCCGCCGCCGGCATCGCGCATCGCCGGCGTGAGCAGCCGCTTCAGCGCCGCGGTGGTGCGCCAGCGCGGCTCGTGCCCGAAGCCCGGCTCGCGCCAGCCGGCGAGGCCCTGGCCGAAGAACCGCTGCGCCATCGCGCGCTGCGCGACCGGCGACCGCGCCAGGTACGGGTACAGCTTGTCGAGGAGCCGGGGCCGCTGCGTCGAGTCGGGTGCGCGGGCCCAGAACCGGCGCACCGCCGCCTCGCGGAACAGATCGTAGCCCGCGAACATCTCGTCGGCGCCCTCGCCGGTCAGCACGACCTTGATGCCGTGGGCCCGGACCAGCCCCGACAGCAAGAACATCGGCGCGGGCGCGGTGCGCAAGATCGGCCGCTCGGCGTGCCAGATCACCCGGCTGAACTCGCGGGCGATGTCGGCGCGGGTCACGACGATCTCGTGGTGCGTCGTCCCGAGCTTCGCGCTCATGAGCCGCTGGAACGAGCCCTCGTCGTACTCGGCGTCGGCGAAGCGCAGCGAGAAGGTCTGGAAGCCGCTGCCCTTGGCGGCGAGGCCGAGCGTCGCGATCAGCGAGCTGTCGAGGCCGCCCGACAGGTAGCTACCGACGTCGACGTCGGCGCGCAGCATGCGCAGCTCGGTGGCGCGGGCCAGCGCGGCGCCGACCTCCTCGGTGGCCTCGTCGAGGGAGCCGGTGAAGTCGCCCGGGTAGCTCGGCGTCCAGTACGCGCGATCGTCGACGGTGTCGCCGTGCCCCTCACGGGAGCCTGGCGAATAGATCCGGACGTGGCCAGGCTCGAGCTCGCGCACGCCCGCGAACACGGTGCGCGGCGCGATCACGGTCCAGAAGCTCAGCGTCTGATCGAGGCCGATCGGATCGAAGGCGCGCGGCAGGTCGGGCGCGCCCGCGAAGATCGCCTTCACCTCGCTACCGAAGATCACCCGGCCACCGTGCTCCGTATAATAGAGCGGCCGGACCCCGGCGCGATCGCGGGCGAGGACGAGGCGGCGGGTCGTCGGGTCCCACAGCGCGAACGCCCACTGGCCGTTCATGCGATCGAGCAGCCCGTCGCCCCACTCCTCCCAGCCGTGGACGATGACCTCGGTGTCACAGCGGGTGCGGAAGCGGTGGCCGGCGGCGACCAGCTCGGCCCGCAGCTCGACGTGGTTGAAGATCTCGCCGTTGAAGACGATCCACAGGGTCTCGTCCTCGTTCGTCATCGGCTGCTGGCCGGTCGCCAGGTCGATGATCGACAGCCGGGCGTGGGCCAGCCCGGCGAACCGATCGCGGTAGGTCCCGAGCTCGTCGGGGCCGCGGTGGTGCATCGCGCCGAGCATGCGCGCGAGGGCCTGCGGCGGTGGGGGCGCGCCGCCCCGGAGATCGACGATGCCCGCGATGCCGCACATGAGCCGGCGACTCTAGCATCCGCATCCGCACCACAGAGCACTCGGATTCGCTTGCGTGAATCCTCGTTGCTCTGATACCCGTCGTAGATGGCAGCACCGGACGCCAGCGCGGTCGAGCGCTCGGTCACGTCGTTCATCGTCGATAACTTCCTGTTCGGCAACGCCGCCGACGCCCCGTCGTCCACGACCTCGTTCATGGAGACCGGCCTCATCGACTCGACCGGCGTCCTCGAGCTGGTCGCGTTCGTCGAGGAGACGTACGGCATCAAGGTCGGCGACGACGAGCTCATCCCCGAGCACCTCGACTCGGTCGCCAACCTCGCCGCGTTCGTCGTCAAGAAGGCGGAGAGCTGACATGGCGTTGTCGCCCGACGTGCTCGCCCTCGACTACGAGGCCGAGGCTGATCGCATCGCCGCCGAGATGCGGCGCATCATCGCCCACGAGTGCAAGCGCCGCGGCCTGGTCGTCGCGCTGTCGGGCGGCATCGACAGCTCGTGCGTCGCCGCGCTCGCCGCGCGCGCGCTGGGGCCGACCAAGGTCTTCGGCGTCCACATGCCGGAGCGCGACTCGTCGAAGGACACCCTCGGCCTGTCGCGCTCGGTGTCCGACACCTTCGGCTTCGACTCGGTCCTCGAGGAGCTGTCGCCGATCCTCGACGCCTACGGCTGCTACCAGCGCCGCGACGACGCGATCCGCATGGTGTTCCCCGACTTCGGCCCCGACTGGAAGTCGAAGATCGTGCTGCCCGGGCTCGCGGGCGGCGAGCTCAACGTCTACTCGGTCGTCGTGCAGAAGCCCGACGGCACCACCGAGAAGCAGCGACTACCGCTCAAGGCGTACCTGCAGATCGTCGCCGCGACGAACTTCAAGCAGCGCACCCGCAAGAGCTTCGAGTACTACCACGCTGATCGCTTGAACTACGCGGTCAGCGGGACCCCCAACCGGCTCGAGTACGATCAGGGCTTCTTCGTGAAGGGCGGCGACGGCCTCGCCGACGTCAAGCCGATCGCGCACCTCTACAAGACGCAGGTCTACGCGATGGCGCGTCACCTCGGCGTGCCCGACGCGATCTGCAACCGCGCGCCGACCACCGACACGTACTCGCTGGCCCAGGGCCAGGACGAGTTCTACTTCGCCCTGCCCTACCCGCAGATGGACCTGTGTCTGTGGGGCAAGAACCACGGCATCGCGCCCGCCGAGGTCGCGCCGTCGGTCGGCCTGACGGCCGATCAGGTCGAGCGGGTCTATCGCGACATCGATCAGAAGCGCGCCACCACGCGCTACCTCGGGCTGGCGCCGCAGCTGTGCGGCGACGTGCCCGAGATCAAGCACTAGTCTGGAGCACGGCGGCGAGCGTGAGCGACACGCCCGGCACCTCGATCGGCGCAAGCGGCTGATCGCGATCGACGACCGCGATCGTGGTCCAGCGGCCGTCGACGCGATCACGGTGGACGTGGACGACCTCGGCGGCGAGATCGATCACCCAGTACTCGGCGACGTCGCTCTGGGCGTAGAGCGCGGCCTTGGCTCCGAGATCGAACGCCAGCGACGAGTCGGCGACCTCGATCACGAGCGCCGCCCGCCGAGGATGCGCGCGCGCCGCGGGATCGAACGGCACGATCGAGAGGTCGGGCTCAGGCTCCGACTCGTCCACGCAGACCAGCGGCTGCTGGCTGCAGACCTCGAGGAATCCCGTGCCGACGGTCTGCACGAGGCGCTGATACAGCCGCGTGACCATCGACCGATGCGGAAAACCGATCGGCGCCACGGTCACCAGCTCCCCGCGGAACAGCTCCATCCGCTCGCGCTGGAACAGCCCCAGCTCCACCATCCGGTCGTACTCGTCGCGGCGGATCGGTCGGCGCTCGCCCGTGTGCTTCCACCGCAGCTCGCCGTAGATGAGCTCGATCGGCTCGCGCTGGAACATGCCCGCGTCGACCATGCGGTGATACTCGTCGAGGCGGATCTTGCGACGACGCTCGTTGACGACCGCGACCATGACCTGACGGTAGCAGCGCCTCTGGCGGGCGCCAAGATCATCGACTCGACCATCACCGTGCTCCTTCGCCGGGCTATCGGACGCCGCGGGCGAGAGTTGCGCGGCGCGGTGCGAATCAGTCGAGGGCGGCGAGCTGGGCCTCGAGCGCGGTGACGCGGGCGCGAGCCTCGGCGAGCGTGGTCTGGGCGAGCGCGACGGCGGCGCGGAGGCGCTCGAGCTCGCGCGAGTGGCGCTCGGACTCGGAGGCGGCGCGAGCGAGCTCGGTCTCGAGGCGGTGACGCTCGCGGCGGCGGGCTTCGGCTTGCTCGCGGCGGACGCGATCGGCTGCGGCTGCTGCGGCTGCGGCGGCGAAGCGCTCGCGCTCGGCGGCAGCGGCTGCGGCTGCGGCTGCGGCTGCGGCTGCGGCCGCGGCCGCGGCCTTCGCGGCGGCCACGGATTCGGATACGGGAACGGATACGGGAACGGATACGGGAACGGATACGGGAACGGATACCGCTGCGGCATTCGTCGTCGCCGCGGCCATCGACTCGAAGCCTGGCGGATCGCGATCCTCGGTCAGCGCGCCCGCCGCATCGGGCGCAAAGCTCCCGATCGCCCCGATCGCCGACAGCGTCAGCGCCACGCGGCGCAGCGTCGTCTCGGTCGCGCCATGACCGTGCTCGACGAGCAGCGCCGCCGCGCGGACCCGCAGTGCCGCGAGCGACGCGCGATGCGTCGCCGCCGCGGTCAGATCACCATCGCGCACCCGCGCCGCCGCCGCGAGCATCGCGTCGAAGGCCTCCCGCGCCTGCCACCACAGCTGGTTCACGACCCACGCCGAGACCGGCGGCCGCGCCAGCTTCGCGAACCGCGCCGCGCCGTCCTTGTCGCCCGCCGCCTTCAGCGCGGCGGCGAGCCGCTTGCGCTCGGCCACGAACGCGGCCAGTGGCTGCTGGTACAGCGCCGCGACGGCGTCGTCGTAGCTCGCGGTCATGACGCGCTCCGATCAGGCGGGGAAGTACTGCGTCGCGCGCTTCTGCCCGGTCGTGCGCAGCTCGCCACGCGCGATCAGCTTGGCGAGCGGCAGGCGGACGTCGGCCGTCGTCGTCGCCAGCGCCGCGTTGATCGCGGTGACGCGCTGGCCGGGGTTGCGCTGCACGTGATCGCGGATGCGCTGCTGCAGCGACGCCAGATCTCCCGCTGGGCGCTTGCCGCCGCGGGCCCGCCGCGGCGATGACGTCGCCGCCGAACGCGCGGGCGCCGCCGCGCTCGCGGTGCCGGGCATCCCGACCTGCGACAGCAGGCTCCCGACGGTGTCCAACGCCGCCTGGCGGGCGAGCCGGGTCACGTCGGCGACGAAGTTGTTCACGAGCGCCTGGAGCTGAGCTTCGATGGTCACGGCGCGCAGTGTATCGATCGGTGCCCGCAGGCAGAAGGCGCACGGGGCCCGCATCTCGAGGTTCAGTTCGAGCCGCTGTCCTCGACCGCTGCGGGAACACCGCGGGTGAGGCGCGCGGTGTCCTCGTCGTCGGGCTCGCCCGCCCACGGCTGCAGCCGGCCGCGCACGTAGTCGGCGAGCTTGATCGCGGCCGCCAGCATCGCGGCGTCGTTCGAGCGGACGTGGACCATCATCTCGCCGGCCCAGTGCGCGAGCTGCTCGATGCCGCGCAGATCGCCCAGCTGCATCTCGCCGAGGCGCGCCTCCCACAGCGCCGGGCCGCGACCGCGCATCCGCGCGTGGAGCGTGAACCGCCCCGCGACCTCGAGCCGCGTCGCCTTGCGCAGGTGCGCGGGGAAGGTGTGCTCGCGCGGCGCCCACGCCCGATCGCCGCGCAGAGTCGCGGTCACCATGCGCCGCACCAGCCGCTCGGGCGGCTCGACCGCGACGGTGATGCCCGCGGCGATCACCGCGAGCGCCTCGGCGTACGCAAGCACGCCGTGCATCTCGGCCACGCCTGATTGTGCGATCGCCCAGCGGGCCGAAGCCCGCGTCAGTCCCGCCGCCGTGGTGCTCATGTTCAGCGATCCGCCTGGTCCATGATCGGAAATCCGATGCGATGAAAGTGCCCACTCAAGGTCTGGTGCTTGATGCCCAGCGCCGCCGCGGCGCGGCGCAGTCCCTCGTGCTCGAGGTACGCGAGCAGCCGCGGCGAGTGCTCGCGCAGCTCGTCGAAGTTTCGCGGCCACCGGTAGTGCGCGATCTTGCGCAGCCCGGGGCCGAGCTCCTCGACCCGGCGCCGGGTGCGCAGCTCGTCGATCCAGTGGATGGCGAGGAGCTGCGTGAAGTCCTCGGGGCGCCGCGCCAGCGGCAAGAGCGTCATCGTCCGCACCTTGTCGCGGTAGGTGTCGATGCGGGCGCGGACCCGGCGATCGTCAGCCGCGGCGAAGATCGTGCGCAGGCTGCGCGACGGCTCGAACAGGATGCGCACGTACGGCGCGGGCACCTTCTGGATGCGATCGAGATCGAGAAAGACGGTGCCGCCATAGGCGTGCTCGAGCGACGGCAGCGGCGCGGTGGTGACCGACAGGAAGAAGTTGTTCCGCTGCGGACTGGCCTTGTGGATCGCCTCGGCGAGGCGGGCCGCGTCGGTGCCGGACGGCCCGAGCAGCGCCACCGGTCGGCCCTCGGCGACCACCTCGAGCGCGTCGTCGATCGCCTTGTGGCGCTCGAGCCCCAGGCACCACGCCAGCTGCGGCCGCAGCACCTCGAGCTGTGTGTCCATCGGCAGGAGTGGCACGTCCGCGAGCCAGAACACGTCTCCCGCCTGGACCTGGAACGATGCCAGTCGGGGATTGCCGAGCGAGCGAAACGTGCCGTTCTTGGTGTCCTGATCCTGGACGTGCAGTGCGTTGTGGATGCGATCGAGCGTCGCGTGAAAGCCCGAGACGCCAGTCGACAGCTCCCGTGGCACGACCAGATCGCAGACACCCGCGCCGATCGTGAACAGGCGCTTCGAGCTGGGCAGCGGCAGCACTGGCAGGCCGCGGCCGAAGAACCGGAGCGACGTGATCGGCTCGCGTGGCGACAGCGTGAGCGCGGGGTGGTCGCGCCCGGTGAGCGTCGTCGTCGCCCCGGTCGGAGCGTCGACGATCGGCTCCGGGGCCGGGTCGGGCAAGGGGCCTGCAGGCTGGGGGGCTTTCGGCCTCCGCGTCATGCGCCGCAATGGGCCATGGAACGACCGCGCCTGTCCGAAGTGGCAGGCCGCGTCATCCACGATGATCATGTCCGGACTCGGGCGATGCGGTGACGCCGGGCAGATCGGCAGAAACGACGCGCAAGCTACTGACACAATTCGCTATGACAGGATTGCCCTGGCAGCCCACGGCCGCGATCCGGATCGCGTCGAACACCCCCGACGGCTTGCTATTCATCAACCGATCTGCCTCATCATTCGAGTCAATTGACCACAGCCGCCGCCGCCGCGCGCGGGGTGTCAGCCTGCCAGCTCGACTTCTCCGCGCGAGCCTGCCACTTACCCCGACCGCGGTAGCAGTCCGCTATAGCGAGTCATGGTGCAGGCGAGGTCGGTAGTTCCCGCAGTGCTCGCGGTGCTCGGCGCGGGGCGAGTCGCCCACGCCGATCGTTACGAGGCGTCGCTGCACGCCCATCTCGTCGGCGGCGCGGCGGCGGTCGGCGATCGCGCGGCGGCGGACGCGGCGATCGCGCCCTTCGGCGGCGTCGCCGTGCGCGCCAGCTATGCGCGCGCGAACCTGATGCAGGTCGATGCCCAGCTCACCGTCGCGACCACCGGTCCGGCGCGCTTCGATCGCGGCGCGTTCCGGTTCTCGGGCGAGCCGGTGATCGCGCCCTTCTCGATCGTCACCCGCCTCGTGCGCTTCGATCTCGGCGCGACCGTGCGCTTCGGCGTGCGCGTCGTCCCGACCGCGCGGCTGGCGATCGGCGTCGAGGAGCGCTTCGGCGCCGCGCCCATCGTCGAGCTCGACGGCGCCCGCCGCGACGACGCCGACGGCCGCACCGGCGATCGCGCGACCGACCTGGTGGGCGTCGCGGCGGTGGGCGTCGACTACCGGGTCGGCCCACGCCTGATCGTCGGCGGCGCGATCGGCGCCACCGCCGCGATCGCCAAGGACTGGCAGACCGTCGAGGCCACCGTCCACGTCGCGTACTACTGGTATCCGCTGTGGATCGACTGATGGCGACGTCCGATGACGAGGCGCCCGGGCCGACGATCGATCGCGCGGGCAAGTACCGACTCGGCCCGCTGCTCGGCGTCGGCGGGATGGCCGAGGTGTTCCGCGGCGACGTGACCGGCGCCGAGGGCTTCTCGCGGCGCGTCGCGATCAAGCGCGTGCTGGCGTCGTACTCGGCCAATGCGGTCTTCGCGCGCATGTTCATCACCGAGGCGCGACTGGCATCGATGCTATCGAGCGCGTGCGTCGTGGCCGTCCTCGACTTCGATCGCGACGTCGAGGGCCGGCTGTTCCAGGTCATCGAGTACGTCGACGGGATCGACCTCGAGACCCTGGCGCCGCCCGGGACCGGCGCGCCGAGCCTGCCGCCCGCGCTGATCGGCTACGTCGTGCAGCAGGTGTTGACCGGGCTGCGCCACGCCCACACCGCGAGCCACCCGGACAGCGGCGTTGCGCTCGGGATCATCCACCGCGACTGCACGCCGTCGAACGTGCTCATCGGGTGGGACGGCGCGGTGAAGCTGTCGGACTTCGGCGTCGCGAAGGCGCGGCAGGCGACCTTCGCCACCGTCGGCAGCGTCAAGGGCAAGCCGATGTACATGGCGCCCGAGCAGCTCGAGGCGGCGCCCGACATGGACGCGCGCGTCGACCTGTTCGCGCTCGGCGTGGTGCTGTGGGAGCTGCTCACCGGGCGGCGGCCGTTCGCCCCCAACGGCGAGGAGACCGGCGTCTCCGCCGTGCTCGCAGCGATCGCGCTGTACGGCCGCGGCGACGTCCGCGTCGACACCGCCCACGCGATCACCTGCGGCGCCGCCCCGGTCGCGCTGTCGAACCTCGCCGCGCGACTCATGGCGCCGCGCCCGGCCCAGCGCCCCGCCAGCGCCCACGACGCCCTCGCCGAGCTGCGCGCGTGCGGTCCGATCGCGACCGCCGACGAGCTCGCGCTGCACCTCGCCGCGCGGTTCCCCGATCGCGCCCCGCGGGCGGCGGCCGCGCTGATCGCGCGCCCCGCGGCGCACAGCCTGCCCACCAACGTCGCGATCGCCCGCGGCGGGCCCGTCGTCGAGGTCCGGACGATCGTCGGCGGCGTCCGCCCGCGCGACGCCCGCGGTGGACGACGGCTCGCCGCGGCGATCGCGCTGGGCGCGGCGGGCGCGGTCGCGATCGGCGGGACGATCGTCGTCGCGACGCGCGCCTCCGACCAGCGAGCGCCGTCGATCGCGGCGCCGATCGACGCGCCCTTCGATGCATCCCCGATCGATGCGTCTCCGATCGATGCACCGCCGATCGGTGCGCCCATCGATGCATCTCCGATCGATGCACCGCCGACCGATGCACCGCCGATCGATGCGACGCGTTTCGACGCACCGTCGCGCGACGCGACGCCTCGTCCCCGCGCGCGCGCCACGCCATCCCGCGACGCCGGCGCCGACCATCGCCCGCTGATCGAGACCCGCCTGCAGAAGGACCCGCCATGACCCGCGCGCGCCTCGCGTTGCTCTCGCTCGTGACCGCCGTCGCCGCCTCCGCCGCCTCGAGCCCGCTCGCCGCGCAACCCGGCACCGCCGCCACCGCCGTCCAGGGCGAGGCCACCGTGCAGGGCGAGGCGACCGTGCTGGTGCCACCGCAGGGCGGCACCGCCGACGTCCCCGTGCGGTTCTCGTCGAACGTCCTCCTCACGTTTCCATCGGCGCTCGCGCCGCGCGTGATCCAGTCGTCGCCCGACTGGGTCGTACGCGCCTTCGCCGACAGCGTCGTCGCCCGCGCCGTCACCGCCGCCGCCCAGCCCACCACCATCGCGCTCGCCACCGCCGACGGCGCCATCGAGGTCAACATCACGCTGCGGCTCGTCCCCGAGTCCGCCGCCGCGCTCGCGCTGGTGCGATTCCAGAGCGCCACCGCCGAGGAGGCCTTCCGCGCCGCCGTCGACGCCGAGGTCGCGCGCCAGACCGCCACCCTCCGCGCCGAGCTCGCCCGCGCTCGCCGATCGATCGACGCCCAGATCCGCGCCCGCGCCGATCGCCTCGTCGCCCGCCGCCTGCTCGCCCGCCTCGACGCGCAGCGCGTGAAGGCCCACGCCCGCAACCGCGACAACGTCGTCGTCCACGGCGAGCGCATCGTCCGCCTCGGCGACACCGCCTTCCTGCTGTTCGAGCTCGAGAACCGCTCGACCTCGGCCTACCGCCTCGCCACCGTCGCGCTGCGCGACCGCTCCGGCGTCGATCGCGCCGGCGCCATCGTCCTCGATCGCCCCGCCGACGCCGGTCTCCTCGCCGTCGTCCCGGCCGGCACCAGCGCCCGCGCCGCGCTCGTCGTGCGCCAGCCGACAACCCTCCTCGGCGAGCCACTGACACTGACAATCGCCGAGCCCAGCGGCGCCCGCCGCGTCACGCTCGATCAGGGCCTGTCGGTCCGATAGCTCGTCAGTCCATCTGGCGAGCGAGCAGACAGACGTGGTCGCGGGCACGACCTTGGTGGTCCAGGCCGCGCCGGTCCAGCGCGACAGACGTCCTCGTCCGCGGCGGCCTCGAGCGCGCAAGGACGGCAGTCGAGCACGGCCTCGACATCAGGCCAGGCTCCATGCTTCTACGGAAGATGTGAATGGGATCGGAAGTACTCAGCGTCAGAGCGGCTATCAGGAAGCGAGGATCGGAGCCATCAACGCTTCGAGCCGCTGGCGGTGCTGGCCGCCGTCAGCGGTCATGGCGGTCTCGATCGAGTCCGTGAGCTGCAGGTACGTGAGGCCGCCGAGCCTGGTTCAACCAGAGGTCGCGGTCACCTCAGCGCGTCGCGAACCGTCCGGCCGCCGCGGTACAGTCGCCGCCTCGACCATGGCGCACCTCGTCCACGAGCTGCTCACCCACGCTGCCGCGCGCGCACCGGATCGCGAGGCGTTGATCACGCACGAGCCGGGGGCGGCGCGGCTCACGTACCGCGAGCTGGCGGCGGCGGCGGCGGGGGTGGCGGCGCAGCTCGTCGAGCTGGGGGTCGCGCGCGGTGATCGAGTGGGGCTCCTGGCGCACAACGGCGGCGAGTGGGTCGCGGGCTTCTACGGCGCGCTCGCGGCGGGCGCGATCGTCGTGCCGATCAACACGGCGGCGGATCCGCACTCGCTGGTGCACTACGTCGCCGACGCCGGCGCGCGGGTGTTGATCGTCGGGCCGCGGCTGGAGCGGGTGGTGGCGCAGGCGGGGGCGCGGCTGGGTGCGATCGCGATCGTCGCGGCGCCCGCGGCGGCGGCGAAGCTCGCGGAGGCGGTCCCGACGGCGCAGGTGGTGGCGGCCCGCAGCGACGACGCGGAGGTGCCGAGCGTCGCGATGGGCGCAGCCGATCGGGCGGCGATCATCTACACGTCGGGCTCGACCGGGCGGCCGCGCGGCGCGGTGCTGACGCATGGCAACCTGACCAGCAACGTCCGCTCGATCGTCGCGTACCTCGAGCTCGGCGACGACGAGCGCAGCCTGGCGCTGTTGCCGTTCTATTACGTCTACGGCCTGTCGATCCTGAACATGACGATCGCGGTCGCGGGCACGGTGGTCGTCGAGAACCGCTTCCAGTATCCGCAGGTCGCGCTCGAGACGATCGCGCGCGAGCGGGTGA
>JAYTAJ010001007.1:0-6626 GCA_043737575.1 Myxococcales bacterium
AGGCCGCCACCCGCTTGATCCACATCGTCGTGTCTGCCATCGCCGACACCCTGCGCCAACGCCACGGTCAGCGGAAGACGGGGCTCGTGCAGCGGGTACACTGCACGGTCACACTCTCAGGAGCGAGCCACGCCGCCTTTGCGCTTCAGGCCGAGCCCATGCAGGTAGAGATCCGGCACGTTGTAGCTGCCATCCCCACGCAACGTGAGAATCCCGAGTTGGACCAAGTTGGCGAGGACCTCGCTCACGTCACGGCCCGGCGGACGAATCGGCTCCACGCCGTGGATCGTTCCCCAGTTGCCGTCGAAGTCACGACCGATCATCCGCGCGACCTCCCGCTCGGTCCAGGGGACTTGCGGATCGATGGCAAGGCGTTGTTTGAGGCTCGGGATCCACGGGAACTCGTGACGCGCAGCGCCGTCCACGAAGTCCGCCGAGACGATATCGAGCGCACGACGTAGCGCGACGTGCTCGAGCAACCGCGATCCCGTCGCGCGGGTGTCGGCGATGGCCTCGGCGGCGGCTTTCTCGATGAGCTGGATGAGCGAGCGCGGCACGACGCGGTCGTTGCTGTCGCGCAGCTTGTCCAGCATCCAGGAGAAGGTGAACCCCTTCTTCGAGTTTGCGCCCATGTAGGGATGGGCAAGCCGTTCGACGAAAGGGCGAGCATCGTCGTCAGTCGTAAGGACTGGCAGGACACCAAGCTCCTGGTCGTCACGCAGCATCACCTTCCCGGCAAAGTGATGGCGGAGGGCCTCATCGCGGTTGACGACGTGCTTGATCAGGACGCCATAGAGATTGCGGTTGCTCCAGCTCAGCTCGACGCGATTGGCTGCAAGCTTGGCTACATCGGCCCCGGCGACGCCGCGGTTGTGGCGGTAGAAGTCGGTGCGCATGAAGATCTTCGGGCGTACTCGCTGCCAGCGTCGGGCGAACGTCACCCACAAGTTGACGAGGCCCGACACCACTGCGCCCAACGACGTCCAGTCCAATGAGACCGTATCGAGTTCGTCATAGGAAACGACCATCCACCGGCGTTCGGCCTCAAGCCGATTGTCGAGCGCGTCGATGGCATGGATGAAGTCGGCGCGTCCGGAACGAAACGCAGTGAGTAGCTCCTCGGGCCGCGTCGCGCGGATCTCGCAGAGCTGCGAAACCTTGTCCTCGCCCTCGAGCTGCGACGCGAGTCTCCGGACCAGAAACGCTAGCCATATGTCCGACATGTCGTCAGGACGATCGCCATGGCGCGCCGCAAACTCGCGCCACGTCCCCGACTCAGGCCCTTCCTTCCCCAGCGGCCAAGCCTCGAGCCACTCCGCGGCCTCGTTGGCCATCCGGCTTCGTGGCACGAAGCGCGCGAGCCCCTGACGCAGGTGAACGTCCTTGAGCACATCCTTCAAGTGAGTCTTGCCGGCACCACGATCGCCGATGACGAGGACGACCTCGGGCTCGATCGCGCGAAGATGCTCGGGGATTGGATAGAGCGTTCTCCACTGAGCCGTGGGATCGTGCGACCGAGCGTCGGCGACACCAGCCCCGAGGTTCTGAAGCAGGCCGAGGAGCTGGAGGCGATCGAACTGGGTCGGTGCCATCAGGTGTCACCGGCGTCCGCGTTGGCGGCGCCGCGGTCGTCGAGTCCGCGCAAGCGAGTGGCAATGCGAGCCGCGATGTCTCGATAGGGGCCTTCCTCGATGATCTCGATGATCTCGCTGAGGTCACGGAAGTCGGCGAGCGGTTCGCGATACGGAATCGCGATCGCGCGATGAGGGGCGTCGACGAGCCCAAGGTCGTTCAGAAACCACGTCGCGTCATCATCGGACGGCTGTCGTTGATAGTAGTGGTCGCGAAAGATGTCCTCGACGCGTGCGTCGAAGTAGCCTTTGGCCACGGCGCTGCCGCTGGTACTACCGGGGATCATCGCCTGCACGAGGACGCATTCGGCCTGCGGCAGGCCAGCTTGGAGGCGGTCTGCGCCCAGTCGGTGAACGACTCGCGTGAGCCCGTCGAGGGCTTGATCGCTCGAGGTCGAGAACACGACATGCACATCGGCCAACGGACTCAGCATGAAGCCCGAGATTGGCGAGAGGCCGGCGCGGCAGTCGACGACGATCAGATCGGGCCTCAGCTCCGCGCGGATCCGCTCGATCAGGATTCCGACGGGATGGGCCTCGACGAGCTCGTCATCCCGGATATCGAGGTCGATCTTGGCGAGCTTCCGCAGGTAGTGATCGTCGATCTTGCCGACCGGGAACACGTCGACTGGATGGTCGCCGACCAGCTCCGAACGCGCGCAGACGTGCCGGTACTCCGTCAATGGATAGCCGCAGCGGTGCTCGACGAAGAAGTCGGCTGTGCCCCAAGGGTTCGGGGTGCCGTCCTTCTCGATCCCCAAGAGCCTGCCGAGACCCGGCGCGTCGAGATCGAGATCGACAGCGACGACGCGCTGCCCGGCTTTGGCCTGACGAGCGACGTAGGCCGCGGCCGCGGTGGTACGCCCCATGCCCCCCTTGAACGAGTAGAACGCGACCACCGGAGCAGATGGCTGCGGTCCGGTCTCGGGGCGTGACGTCGGCCGCAACCTCATGAACCACGAAGTTCTCGACCGATGACGGTCGACATAGCGCAGCCGCTCGCTCGCCCCGGCCAACCGCTCACCGGCGTCCCAGGCGCTCTGGCAGAAGTCGTGATCGGGCGAGGGCGCAACGTCGCTGGTGACGAATCGTCGGCCAGTCCAGAACGCGCCGCACTCGTCGACGAGGTGCCGTTCGATCGGCGGCCAGTCGCGATCGAGGACGGTGACGTCGTCCGCGGCTCGAAGCCAGAGAAACAGGTGCAGGGTGCCGAAAACGTCGTCGAGCACCGCGACTCGCGCGATCCCCGGTCGCTCGAGCAGGTCGTTGGCGATCACCACGATCGCCTTCGATGCCTCGTCGTAGTGAATGACCCGGGCCATCTACAGCACTCCGTCGAGACGCATTCTGACGATCGTGTGTTCGAAGACTCGCTTCGCTTCCGCGAGCATCGCCACGCTGTCGCGCTCCGCCACGCAGGGGGCGCGATAGCGCAGCGACGCGTTCCAACGCGGCGGCGGCGTAGGCGGCGGCGGCGGTACGTACTTGGCGGAGAGCGCAGTCGCGGACGCGGTAACGCGGGTCAGCTCCTCGTGCAGGTTGCCGAGGTTGTGGTTGGGAACCTGCAACCGATCCAGCTCGGCGTTGAGCTTCCTCGTGAGATAGGTGCGTGACGTCGGATCCCAGCTCGCCTCGTGCAAGAAGACGGACTTGAGGGCGCATTCGACGACGTAGCCGGAGAGGTACAAGCAGCCGTCGTGGCGCTTCGCCGCCTGCAAGGCGGTGGCGTCCTCGAGATGCTTCCTGGCTGCATCCGGGTAGTCCTCGGTGTTCTTTCTCCTATCCGCCAGCAGGGACATCGCGCGCGGCACGATACACCGTCGTCGTAGGCGATGCGAACTCGCGACCGCCCCGACGCCTAGGCCCGAGTTGTCGACGAGCGTCAGCGCTTGTCGCCGCTCGCTACATCCGGCAACCGTCCAAGGCTTCGCGGTGTCGCTGTGTCGAAGCTGATACCTTCGGCCCCAGGGGGACACGGATCATGAACAAGGCGTGGATCGCCGTCGCGGCAGTCGTATTGATCGGAGGCGTCGTGCTGGTGCGGACCTGCACCGGCGGCGACGGATGGCCCGCGCATGAAGGCCAGCTGCGCCAGACCGTGCGGGTGGAGGTCGACGGGGTGCGGCGCGGCGCGGCGGGGACGATCGAGCTCGAGGCGATCGCGTTCTACACGCGCAAGCAGGCCGACGCCGCGGAGCAGGTCGCGATCGCGAGCTTCGACTCGATCGCGGTGACCTTGGTCGACGCCGCCAAGAAGGCGACGCCGGTGCCGCTGGTGAAGCCGAAGGCACGCCGCGGCGTGACCCGCGCGGCGCTGACCTTGCCCGACGTCCCCGACGGCGACTACCAGCTCCACGTCGCGTACAAGACCCGGCTCGGGCCCGGCGTGGTCGACGTGCCGCTGCCGCTCTACACGCCGGCGCGCATCCACGTGATCACCGATCGGCCGCTGTACGAGCCGGGCAACCTGGTGCGGTTCCGCGCGGTGGTGCTGCGGGCCCGCGATCTGGCGCCGCTCGACGGTCGGCCCGGCAAGTGGGTCGTGAAGGATCCGCAGGGCGAGGTCTTGCTCGAGGAGCAGACCGCGGCCGGCGACTGGGGCGTGGTCGCGGGCACGTTCCCGCTCGACGACGGCGCCGAGCCCGGCGACTGGCGGGTGGCGTGGGTGTCGAGCGACGCGGTCGACGAGGTCGCGTTCGCGGTGCAGCCGTTCACGCTGCCGCGCTTCAACGTCGAGGCCACCGCCGATCGGCCGTACTACCACTCGTTCGAGTCGCCGGTCGTGCGCGGCACGGTGAAGTACAGCTCGGGTGCGCCGGTCGCGGGCGCGCAGCTGTCGATCACCTGGCGCGTCGACGGCGACTGGCCACCGCCGACGGCGTGGCAGGCGACGCTCCTGCCGAAGACCGCGATCGCGGGCGCCAACGGCGGCTTCACGCTGGCGCTGCCGCAGGTGCCGGCCGATCTGCAAGGCCAGGCGACCCTGACCGCGCGCATCGCCGCGATCGATCCGGCCGGCGATCGCGTCGAGGGCCAGGCGACGGTGCTGCTGGCGCAGGACGGCCTCGCGGTCACCGCGGTCACCGAGGTCGGCGACGGCCTGGTCGAGGGCTTCAACAACCGGGTCTACCTGCGGGTCACGACGCCCGACGGCACCGTCATCCCCGACGCGAAGATCAACGTCAAGCGGGCGTGGCAGGCCGACGATCCGGGGATCGAGGCGGTGCTCGACGCCGACGGGGTCGCGAGCCTGCAGCTCGATCCCGGCGCGCCGGTGAACGTCGTGGTCCCGGCGCGGCCGTGGCGGCCGGCGCCGCGCCCGGCGGTGGTGACGCGCGACGAGCCGACCGAGCTGATCGCCGGCGAGGGCGCGTCGCTCGCCGATCAGGTCGAGCTCGATCGCTGGCTCGCCGCGCTGGCGCCGTGCGCGCGGTGGTGGGTCGACGACGATCACACCGTGCTGCTCGGGCTGCGGGTCGCCGCCAGCGGCGCGCTCGGGCTGGTCGCGACCGCGGGCACGTCGCCGCTCGAGCAGTGCGCGGTGGCGGCGGTGCGGGGCCGACGCCTGCCCGCGGGCCGCGAGCGGCTCTACGCGGTGACGTTCAGCTTCGCCGACCCGGATCTGCCGAAGCTCAACGCGACGGTCGACAGCGCGATCGCGGCGCCCGAGGATCTCGAGGCGCAGGTCGCGGCGATCGCGCTGCGCGCCCGCGACTGCCTGCCGCTCGACGTCGAGGGTGCGCTGCCGCGGATGCTGGCGTGGACGATCCGCGGCGGCTCGAAGGACGTCGTGCTCGGACCGTGGACCGACGATCCGGGCGGCGCGGCGACGTCGGCGATGGCGTGCGTGACGTCGCGGCTCGCGGGCGCGCGGATCGCCCTCGACGAGCCGGCCGAGCACGACGGCCTCGGCTTCCTCCGGTTCGCGGTCGAGCCGACCGCGCAGGCGATGCAGTCCAAGCCCCAGGCGACGACGATGCTCGGCTACGAGCTGCTCGTCACCGCCGAGGTCGACCACCGACCGTCGACCAAGCTGCGGGTGTCGCCGGGCGAGATCCCCGAGCTGCGGCTGCGGGTGAGCCCGGTCCTCGCCAAGCCCGGCGACGCGATCACCGCCGAGCTGATCCGCGGGCCGACCTTCGCGACGTCGGGCCGCACGCTGCCGAAGGAGCTGGTGCTGACCCACCTGAAGGGCGAGCCGCACAAGGCGAAGCTCGACGACAACCACCGCGCCGCGTTCACGATCGCGCCCGGCACCGAGGGCTGGTGCGAGATCAGCGGCGGCGGCGTGCGCGCGCTGGTCTACGTGCGGCCCGAGCATGATCTGACGGTCGCGGTGACGCCGAAGCAGCCGAGCTACGCGCCCGGGCAGCAGGCCGAGCTGCAGATCCAGACCTCGATCGGCGGGCGCGGCGGCGCCGCCGCGGTCGGTCTGTTCGGCGTCGATCAGAGTCTGGCGCAGCTGGTGCCGCTGCCCGACGCCGGCGCGCTGGGTCGGCTGCAGCCGACCGTCGAGACCACGACGCCGGCGTTCGGCGTGCTCGACGGCCAGGCGCTGACCCTCGGCCGGATCCGCGGCGCCAACGCGGCGGCGGCGACGGTGCTGCGGGTCGGCGCGATCCCGACGCCGCCGCAGCTCGACGCGGTGGTGTCGGCGCAGGCGCGCAGCCACTTCGATCCGATCGAGGAGCTGACCGATCGCTTCTACGTCGTGCTCGCCGAGCTGCACGCGCAGGCGCGGACCTGGGAGGCGAGCGCCCCGCCCGGCGAGATCATGCGGCCCAAGACGATGGCCGCGCTGTGGAAGCAGGCGCTCGCGGCGTGCACCAAGCGCGGCGAGGTCGTGACCGACGCCTACGGCCGCACGCTGCGGCTGTCGCGGCTGCCGCCGGATCTGCTGGCGCTGACCGATCCGCGGGCCGTCGTCGTGGTGGGCACCAGGCTCCCCGAGGACGTCGAAGACTGGGCTGCCTGGGTTGCGAAGGAGAGGCCGTA
>JAYTAJ010001008.1:0-31648 GCA_043737575.1 Myxococcales bacterium
GTGGTACCGCCACGGCCATCGCTGGCGTACGCTCTCGCGATGGTTCCCGATGACACGTCTCCCGCGGCGAGGGCCGTGCAGATCGATCTGCTCCGCCGCGCTGGGACCGCGCGTCGCCTGGCGCTGACGTGCAGCCTGTCGAGCAGCGCGATCCGTTCGTCGCGCCGCGCGATCGCGCGCCGTCACCCCGACCTCGACGAGCGCGGGGTGTTGCTGCGCTGGGCCGAGCTGCACTACGGCGAGGATCTCACCGCCCGGGTCCGCGCCTACCTCGCCGCGCGCCGATGACCGACGAGGTTCGCGCCGCGCTCGAACCCGTCGCCGATGCGCTCGACGCCCTCGGCGTCGAGTATCGGGTCGCGGGATCGGTCGCCAGTTCGGCGCTCGGCGTCGCGCGCACCACCCTCGACGTCGATCTGGTCGCCGCGCTCCTCCCCAAGCACGTCGCCGCGCTAGTCGCGCGCCTCGAGGCCGCCTATTACATCGACGGCGACATGATCCACGACGCGATTCGACGCGTCGCCTCGTTCAACCTGGTGCACCTCGCGACCATGATGAAGGTCGACATCTTCCTGCCCAAGACGCGCGCGTTCGACCGCGCGGCCTTCGCCCGCGTCGTCCACGAGCCGATCGGCGAGCGGACCGACCGAACCTTTCCGCTCACCACCGCCGAGGACATCGTGATCCACAAGCTCGAGTGGTATCGCCTCGGCGGCAACGTCTCGGAGCGACAGTGGTCAGACGTGCTCGGCGTGCTCGCACTGCAGGGCGCCAGCCTCGATCGCGGCTACCTGACTCGCTGGGCGGCCGACGTCGACGTCACCGACCTCCTCGATCGCGCGCTCGCCGAGGCCGGGCTCTGACGACGGATCACGCGGCGACGGCGAGGGCGCCCCAGACGATGCCGACGACGACGGCGAGGGCGCCGGAGCCGATGCGGAGGCGGCGCAGGGCGGGGGCGTGGGGCGCGACGCGGGAGAGGGACAGGGCGGCGAGGGCGCTGACGGCGGCCATGCCGACGACCGAGCCGAGGCCGAACAGGAGGACGTAGACGATGGCGGTGGCGCGGGTCGGCATCTCGGCCATCGCGAGCGCGGCCATGCCACCGGAGCCGGCGAGGCCGTGGATCAGGCCGACCAGCAGCGGGCGCAACGCGAGCGTGCGATCGAAGACGTGGACGTGGCCACGCGGCCCGGCGTGGACGTGGGCGTGATCGCCGTGGGCGTGGGCGTGGGTCTCGCCGCGGCGGCCGTCGCGCAGCGCCAGCACGACGCTGCGGACGCCGAGCGCGATCAGCATCGCGGCGACGACGATCTCGAAGCCGGCCTCGACGCGCGGCGACAGCTCGGCGCGCGCGATCAGCAGCACGACGCCGACCGCGAGCAGCGCGGCGGTGTGGCCGAGCCCCCACAGCGCGCCGAGCACCGCGGCGTGGCGCGGTCGCGGCCGCTCGCTGACGAGGGTCGACACCGCCGCGAGGTGGTCAGGCTCGAACGCATGGCGGGCGCCGAGCGCGATCCCCAACGCCCCGCTGGCGACGAGCGGCCACATCACTTCAGCTCGAGCAGCGCGTCGCGCAGGCGGCCGATACCGTTCTTGATGTTGTCCATCGAGCACGCGTACGACAGCCGGACGTGACCGGCGGCGCCGAAGCCCGAGCCGGGCACCACCGCGACCCGCGCGTGATCGACCAGCCAGTCGCACAGCGCGACGTCGTCGGTGACCGGCTTGCCGTCGGGGAAGTGGGTGCCGATGAACGCGCCGAGATCGGGGAACGCGTAGAACGCGCCCTTGGGCTCGCGGCACGCGACGCCGGGGATCGCGCGCAACAGCTCGACCATCGTCTGCCGGCGCTGATCGAACGCGAGCCGCATGGTCTCGACGCAGTCCTGGGGCCCGGTGATCGCGGCGAGGGCCGCGAGCTGCGCGAGGTGGGTCGGGTTCGAGGTCGACTGGCCCTGGACCTTCGCCATCGCCTTGATGATCGGCGCGGGGCCGGCGGCGTAGCCGATGCGCCAGCCGGTCATCGCGTAGGTCTTGCTGACGCCATCGACGAGGATGGTCCGCGCCGCCAGCTCGGGGCTGACCGCGGCGATCGACGCGTAGGTGGCGTCGCCGTAGCAGAGCGAGCGGTAGATGTCGTCGGACACCACCAGGAGGTTGTGCTCGAGCACGACCTCGGCGACCGCGGCGATCTGCTTGGCGGTGTAGACCGCGCCGGTCGGGTTCGACGGCGTGTTGAGCACCAGGGCGCGGGTGCGCGGCGTGATGCGGGCCCGCAGCGCGTCGGGCCGCAGCGTGAAGTCGTCGTCGGGGCTGGTCGGCACGATCACCGGCGTGCCGCCCGCCATCATCACCATGTCGGGGTAGCTGACCCAGTACGGCGCGGGGATGATGACCTCGTCGCCGGGATCGAGCAGCGCGATGAACAGGTTGTAGAGCGAGTGCTTGGCCCCGCACGACACCAGCACCTGATCGGCCGGAATCGACGTGCCGTGGACGCGGCCCAGCTGGGCGGCGATCGCCTCGCGCAGCACCGCGACGCCGCCGACCTCGGTGTACTTGGCGACCGCGCTCTTGCCGAGGGCGTCGCGGGCCGCGGCCTTGATGTGCTCGGGGGTGTCGAAGTCGGGCTCGCCGGCGCCGAAGCTGATGACGTCGATGCCCTGGGCCTTGAGCCGCGCCGCCTTGGCGGTGACGGCGAGCGTGATCGACGGCTTGATCGCGTCGAGGCGAGAGGCGGTCTTGATGTTCGGCGCGATCATGGCGGACTCCTGCGGTAGGTCTCGGCGAGCGCGGTGGCGACCTGCGACGGCACCAGGCCGGTGACGTCGCCGCCGAGGCTGGCGACCTCCTTCACCAGCGACGAGCTGACGTAGTGGTTGCGCTCGTCGGTCATGAAGAAGACGGTGTCGATGCCGGGCGCGAGGCGGCGGTTCATGTGCGAGAACTGGAACTCGTACTCGAAGTCGGCGAGGGCGCGCAGGCCGCGGACGATCACGCGCGAGTTGCGGGCGCGGCAGAAGTCGACCAGCAGGCCGTCGAACGACGCGAAGTCGAGGCGGTGGACGTGGGCGGGCAGGGCGTCGCGGATGAAGCCGACCCGCTGCTCGACCGAGAACAGCGGCTGCTTGCGCGGGTTGACCGCGACCGTCACGACGATGCGATCGAACAGCTCGAGGGCGCGCTCGAGGATGTCGAGGTGGCCGTTGGTGATCGGGTCGAACGTGCCGGGGTAGACCGCGACGACGTGCTTGCCGGGATCGTGATCGCCGGGCGCGGCGTCGCCAGTGGGTGCGGTCATGGGGCCTCGATCCGGTAACGAGACAGAGCGGTGTCGCCGTAGCGGCGCAGGTCCCTTCGTATCAGAAACCCGGCGCGGTCGGGAGGTGGCGCGCGGTGTGCGTGCTCGACGATCACGGTGACGTCGTCGGTGAGCCGGGCTCGCGGCAGGGCGGCGAGGGTGGCCTCGACGACGCCCGCGGCGTAGGGGGGATCGAGGAAGACCCAGCCCCAGGCCGGGCCAGGGCCGGCGCTGGTCAGGAACTTGCCGACGTCGAGCGGCGCGACGGTCGCGCGATCACCGATCGCGAGCTCGGCGAGGTTGCCGCGCAGGACGATCAGCGCCGCGCGATCGCGCTCGACGAAGGTCGCAGCCGCGGCGCCGCGCGACAGCGCCTCGAGGCCGACCGCGCCCGAGCCGGCGAACAGATCGAGCACGTGCAGCGCGTCGGGCGGCGGGCCCAGCAGGTTGAACAGCGCCTCGCGCACCTTCTCCGAGGTCGGCC
This sequence comes from Myxococcales bacterium, assembly GCA_043737575.1. Classification (GTDB taxonomy): domain Bacteria; phylum Myxococcota_A; class Polyangia; order Haliangiales; family Haliangiaceae; genus UBA2376. The sequence goes on from JAYTAJ010001008.1 coordinate 3,789, forward strand.
GGGTGCTGGCGTTGCGCGGCGCGCGCAGCACGCGTCCGCCCAGGGTGCCGCCGACGATGCGCATCGCGCCGACTTACCACGATCGCGCGCGATCACTCCAGGGCGCGCAGGGCCTCGCCCGCCGCCCGGGCCGCGGCGCGCAGGGCGCGGCGGCGCTTCACCCGGGTGTGGATCACGCCGCCGCTGATCGCGAGCGCGAACGCGGCGACCAGCCCGGCGGCGCGCGCGGTCGCGAGGGTGTCGGTGGTGTCGGGGTGCGCGACCGCGATGTAGCCGGTGCCGATCACCGCGATGATCACCGCGGTCCACCAGCGGATCGCCTCCTCGCCCGCGACCTCCTCCTCGGGCGCCTTGCCGTCGAAGCTGGTGCGCGACGCCACCAGCAGCACCAGCGACACCAAGGTCAGCGTGAACGACGGCCAGTGCGGCCCGGCCCCGGCCGCGAGCGCGGCGCGGAACCCCGCGAGCGCGAGGGCGGCGAGCCACGCGCCCGGGCTGTGGCGGTACAGGCCGCGCGCCGCGATCAGCGTGGCGACGCCGATCGCGAACACCAAGGCCTGGCCGAACGGCCCGGTCTCGACGATCGGCCCGCGCGGCACCGGCACCGCGGCGGCGATCATCGACAGCACGCCCGCGGCGAAGGTCCACGCGGCGACCGCGGTCGGCACCAAGGACGAGCTCGCGGTCGGCGCCTTGCGCGCGGCGCGTCGCGTCGCCTCGAACGTGACCAGCAGCGTCGCGCCGACCGCGATCGGCACCAGGTTGACGACCGCGCGCCGCACCAGGAGCGCCGCGAGCGTCGGCGCGTGGGCGGGCGGCGGCACGAACGCGAGCACGCTGGCCTCGAACACGCCGAGGCCGCCCGGCACCTGGCTGAGCGATCCGGCGATGCCCGCGACCACGCAGATCGTCGTCGTGTGCAGGTAGCCGAGGCCGGCGGCGGGCGGCAGGCACAGCCACACGATCGCGCCGCCAACGAAGGCGTCGAGCACGGGCAGCCCGAGCTGCGCGACCAGGAGCTTGCCGCGCATGACCGGCACGGTGAACGAGCGGATCCGCAGCGGCTGCTGGCGCCGCACGCTCCACATCAGGTACGCGGCGAGCAGCGCCAGCGCGACCAGGCCGATCACGCGCGTCGGCGGCAGCGCGATGCGGGTGCCGACCATCGGCGGTAGATCGGCGAGCGACAGCACGACGGCGCAGGTGGTGAGCAGGCCGACGTAGTAGGTCGACTCGCCGTAGACGGTGATCTTGCCGACGTCGTCGCGGCGCAGGCCGAACGCCTCGTACAGCCGCAGCCGCAGCGCGAAGCCGGTGATCGTCGCGATGCCGAGCGAGCTGAGCGAGCGGCTGATCAGCGCGGCGAGGGTGACCCGGGCGACGCCGATCTGGGTCTGGCCGGCGAACGCCACCGCGAAGTACTCGCGCAGCACGTACATCGCGTACTGCGCGATCAGCGCGGCCAGCATCAGCGCGATCTCGGCGGCCGGCAGCTCGGCGAAACCGGCGACCACCTCGTCGTAGTCGAAGCTGGTGAGCAGGCGCCGCAGCCCGGTCAAGAGCGCGATGAACGCGACGACGGTGATCGCCGGCTTCCACAGCCGCGCCAACGTAGATCTCATTTGGGGTGATCCCCGGATCGCGCAGAGCATGTGTCCGAGGACAAGGCGGGACCGAGGACCGGAGGCGAGGTTGCTGAGGCAACTGAGCCGAGGACCGGAGGGCGCAACGCAGTCATCGGGCACAGGATCAAGCGAGGAGGGGTCAACCCGAATGAGATCGGCGTTGACCACCTGCGCGGTCGGGTTGCCACCGCCACGTCGACACTCTCACCCGGCCGGGCCATCGCCGCAATGCGGGTCGGTTACGATGCGCGGGTGGATACGACGTGGCTGATCTTCACGGTGGTGGAGCTGGTGTGGATCGTCGGGATGGGCACGGTCATCGTGCTGCAGCGGCGCTCGGCGGCGGCGACCCTGGCGTGGCTGATGGTGCTGGGGTTCTTGCCGGTGATCGGCTTCGTGATCTACCGCGTCATCGGGCCGCAGCGCCTGAACCGCCGCAAGCTGAAGCGCGCGGTCGGACGCCGCGCCGTCGAGTCGGCGGTCGCCGGGCTCACCGAGGCGCGTGAGAGCGCCCCCGCCCACGCCCGGCTGGCGCTGGTACCGATCGGCAGCGGCGAGGCGCCGCCGCTCGCCGCGACCGGGATCGAGGCCTACACCGACGGCCGCTCGGCCTACGCTGCGATCCTTGCCGCGATCGCCGCGGCGACCCACCACGTCCACCTCGAGTACTACATCTGGGAGCCCGATCGGATCGGCACCCGCTTGCGCGATCTGCTGATCGAGCGGGCCCAGGCCGGCGTCGAGGTCCGGATGATCGTCGACGGCACCGGCTCGGCCAAGCTGAAGAAGAAGTGGCTGGCGCCGCTGCGCGCCGCCGGCGTGCAGGTGATGTGGTTCAACAAGATCACGATCCGCGCGGTGCGACGCAGCCGCCGCGCCGACTTCCGCACCCACCGCAAGATCGTCATCTGCGACGGCGTCGTCGGGTTCACCGGCGGCATGAACATCACCGATCCGCACTCCGAGGAGTTCGGCCCCGGCTACTGGCGCGACACCCACCTGAAGTTCGAGGGCAAGGCGGTGTCGGCGATGCAGCGGACGTTCTTCGAGGACTGGCACTACACGAGCGAGGTGATCCCGACCTTGTCGTCGGCGTACTTCCCGCTGGTCGCGACCACGACCGACGCCGATCCCGACGTGACCGACGCGGTGCAGGTGGTGTCGTCGGGGCCCGACACCGACGTGTTCGCGATCCACAAGACCTTCTTCGCCGCGATCGGCTCGGCCCGGAGCCGGGCGTGGATCACGACGCCGTACTTCATTCCCGACGAGTCGATCACGATGGCGCTGTCGTCGGCGGCGCTGCAGCGCATCGACGTCCGCTTGATCGTGCCGCGCGAGGGCGACAGCCGCATCGTCGATCTCGCGGCGCGCAGCTACTTCGACGAGCTGCTGCGCTGCGGCGTGCGCATCTACGAGTACACGCCGCGCTTCATCCACGCCAAGACCATGGTGATCGACGACGAGCTGGCGATCGTCGGCACCGCCAACCTCGACAACCGCAGCTTCAAGCTGAACTTCGAGCTGGCCGCGGTGGTCTACGGCAGCAAGCTGGCGACCCGCCTCGCCGAGGTGTTCGTCGACGATCTGACGGCGTGTCACGAGGTCCACCTCAACGAACTCGCGCTGACCGGCTTCTGGCGTCGCCTCGGTCAGGCCAGCGCCCGCCTCCTGTCGCCGCTACTGTGATGCGGTAGGATGTCGACCATGGGGGAGCGCCACCACAACCTGACGGCTCTGCTGCTCGACGCCAACCTGGCCCAGGGCCGCGGCGATCAGGTGGCGCTGTGCGAGGGCACGCGGACCTGGACCTACCGCGCGCTGACCGATCAGGTCGCGCGCATGGGCGGCGCGCTGTCGGGCCTCGGCATCGCCCGCGGCGAGCGGGTCGCGATCTTGATGCGCGATACCCTCGAGGCCGCGGCCGCGATCCTCGGGGTGATGCGGATCGGCGCGGTCGCGGTGCCGCTGTCGGAGCTGGCGCGGCCCGACGATCTGCGCGAGTCGCTCGGCCACGCCGGCGCAGTGGCGGCGATCGTCGACGGCACGCTCGAGCCGGCGATCGACGCGATCCGCGGCCACCTGCCGCTCTTGCGCGAGGTCGTGTGCTCGCATCCGCGCGCGGCCGGCGAGCGCGACGCGGCGGCGCTGTGCGCGGCGGCGACCCCGGCCGCGGCGGTCGCGGTGGCGGCGACCGACGACGCCTTCGTCCTGTACTCGGCCGGCTTCGCCGACGAGGCGTGCGGCGTCCGCCACAGCCACGGCGGACCGGTCGCGGCCCACGCGTCGTTCGCCGCCAGCTACCTCGGCGTCGCGCCCGGCGAGCGGGTGTTCGCGGTGGCGCGGCTGTCGACCGCGTTCGGCCTGGGCTCGGGGCTGTTGTTCCCGCTGCTCGCCGGGGCGTGCTCGCTGCTCTTGCCCGAGCAGCCGCACTCGCGGGTCTTGCTCGAGGCGATCGCGCGCTTCGCGCCGCACCACTTCCTGACCACGCCGTCGGTGTACGGCCAGCTCGCGCGCGACGTCGCCGAGGCCAAGCTGGCGTCGCCGCTCGCCAGCGTCCGCCGCGCGATCGCGGGCGGCGAGGGCATGCCCGACAAGCTGATCCCGCGGATCCGCGCCGCGCTCGGCGTCGACGTCGAGGTCGGCTACGGCCTCACCGAGCTCTTGCAGATCGTGCTCGCCGGGATCGCGAGCGACGACGCCCGCGCGGGTGCGTGCGGCCGACCGCTGGCGTCGGTCGAGGCCCGGGTGGTCGACGACGACGCCGCGGCGGTCGGGCCCGACGAGATCGGCACGCTGCAGGTGCGGGCGCCGTCGATGTGCGCCGGCTACTGGACCGGCATCGCCGCGCCCGCCGCCGATCCCGACGGCTGGTTGACGACGCGCGATCGGTTCCTGATCGACGACCGCGGCGTGTTCCACCACTGCGGCCGCACCGACGATCTGTTCAAGGTCGGCGGCAAGTGGGTGACGCCGGCCGAGGTCGAGCGCGCGCTGATCTCGCACGACGCGGTGTGGGAGGCGGCGGTGATCGGCGTCGACGACGAGGACGGCCTGATCAAGCCGCTGGCGTTCGTGGTCGTGAACGTCGGCCACGCCGCGAGCCCGGAGCTCGAGGCCGAGCTGCGCGAGTTCGTGAAGCAGACGCTGGCGCCGTACAAGTATCCGCGGTGGATCGAGTTCATCGACGCGCTGCCGCGGGGACCGAGCGGACGCTTGCTGCGCTACAAGCTGCGGCCGATGCGGCGGCGGCGGCGCGCGGAGACCGGCACGGCGTGACCGCGGTCGCGCGCGCGCTGGCGATCGCGGCGACGCGACTCGACGCGGCGGCGGGGCTCGGGGCGCTGATCGGGGACGACGCCGCGGCGGCGCGCGCGCTGGTGGGGACGACGTTCGAGCCGCTCGACGATCCGCGGCCGCGCGGCTGGCGCCACGTCGATCCGAGCTGGATCGATCACGCGGTCGCGGGCGAGGACGCCGCGGTGCGCGCGATCGTCGTCGGCGATCGCGTCGATCCGCTGGCGCGGTGGCTGGCGCGCTGGTTCCTCGGCGCGGTGGTGCCGATGCCGTCGCCGGGCCCGGCCCGCGGCGTCGACGAGCTGCCGCGGCTGTCGGCGCGAGGACTGGCGCGGACCCTCGACGCGCTCGGGCGGCGCCAGCTGGCGTGGGCGCTCGCGGCGACGACCGCGGCCGAGCAGACCTCGCTCGCGGCGCGACTGCCGTGGGGCCACGCGCTTGCGGGCGAGATCGCGGCGGTGCGATCGCTCGGCGACGCCGCGGCGACCTCGCAGCTCGGCTCCCGCACCAGCGCGCTGGTCCGCACCGCATCTCTCGCGTGGAGCGAGCCGACCGCGGCGCTCGTCGCCGGGCTGCGCGCGATCGCGCCGCGGCTGCGCGGTCGCGGCGATCGTGCAGCGCAGCTGTGCCAGCGTTTGCCACATCGCGTCGGCGCGGCGGCGTGGATCGAGCTGACCGGTGGCTTCGCGACCGCGCCCGCCGACGCGGTCGCCGACGTCGAGGTCGCGCGGGCGATCGCTCGCGCTGACGGCTAGCGAGCGACTTCGTCGCCATGGTACGACTGCCAGCGATCGCGGTCGTCACTCGCACGTGAGGGGATTGATGCAGTTCTCGGTCCTTCCAGTCGCGCTCGGGACGACGTGGCTCGCGCTTGCCGCTGATGCGGTGCAGGAAATTCTGGGCACTCAGCGGGTGATTGCGGTGCCCGGTGGTCCGCTCGGCCTGACGGGCGTGGTGCCGTGGCGCGGCCGCGCGATCGCGGTGCTCGATCTCGCCGCGCTCTTGCCGCACGCGACCGCGCTCACCGACGACGGCCGCGCCCGCATCGTGATCGCGGGCGCGGGACGCGACGTGATCGCGCTGCCGGTCGATCAGGTCCGCGAGGCCCGCGTCGCCGACGCGATCGGCGCCGCCCACGTCACCAGCGTGCCGCGGATGACGCGCGAGGTCCGACTCGGCGACGAGACCATCGCGGTGTTCGACGTCGTCGCGTGGCTCGACGCGCTCGCGAGAGACGCGGCGTGACCGCCGAGCTGCTGGTGGTCCGCGTCGGCGCGCGGCCGGTCGCGCTGCCGTGCGCCCAGATCGTCCGCGTGGTCGGGCGCGACGAGTTGACCGGCGCAGTGCCGACGCTCGCGGCCGGGCTCGGCCTCGTCGGCGCTGCGCTGCCGCCGACCCGCGCGATCGTGCTCGACGGCGATCGCGCGTTCGCGATCGACGCGATCGTCGAAGTCGCCACCGTCGCCGCCGAGCACCTGCTGCCGCTGCCCGCGCCGTTCACCCGCGGCAACGGACGATTCTCCGCGCTCGCGTTGCTCGCCGATGGACCGGTGCTGGTCGTCGACGTCGCCCGTCTCCCTGCTGCCCAGGAGTCCTGAGTGACACGGTCCCCGTTCCTACAAACGCTCTTCCGCATCGGACCGTTCGATCTCTGCTTCTACCTGATGGTGCCGATCATCTTCGGCCACACCCTCGACCTGCCGCATCCGTGGTCGGTGGTCGTGGTGGCCGCGATCGTCGCGACCGGACGCACGATCGCGTGGGTCGTCGCGCTCCGCGTCCTGCTCGATCCGGTCGCGGTGTGGGCCCGGGCCCGCGAGCGCGATCGCACCGACGCGATGGTGATGGCCGCGGCGCGCGCGCTGCACCGCACCCCGGCGCGCTTCCTGTTCATCTACACCCTGGGCTGGACCGCGGTCGTCGCGATCGGCGGCGCCTACGCGGTGGTCGCGGCCGACGGCGGCATCAGCCCGCGGTTCGCGATCGCGGCGCTGCTGGTGTGCAGCGCGGTCCTGATGGGCGGCGGCGTGTTCGCGTACACCAGCCTCGGCTCGGCGCTGCAGGACATCGCCGGGCCGGTCGCCCTCGACGCCCAGCGCCGCAAGCTGGTGATCGAACGCAACGCCACGCCACTGCGGCTGCGCATCGCGCTGCTCGCGATCTTCGTCGCGCTCGCGCCGATCGGCTGGATGGCGGCGATGGGCCACCGCTCGGCCGACATCGGCGCCGCCAACCACGCCGCCCTCGAGGCCCGGCTCGCGGTGGTGCGGGCCGAGCGCGGCGACGTCGGCGGTCCCGCCGCGTACCTGGTGCCGGCCCAGGGCGACGTCGTCGGCGTGCCGGCGTCGGTCGCGCGGTGGGCGCAGACCGCGGCGGCGACCGCGGCCGAGGGCGTGCGCATCGACCACGGCGCCGATCGGGCCGCGGCGTTTGTCCGGTTACCGGACGGTCGAGTGCGGGTGAGCGTGGTGACGATCTCGTCGGCGCCGTCGCAGGTGTTCCTGTTCGCCGCCGCGGCGTTCTTCGTGCTGGTGCTGGTGTGGGCGCCGATCTGCGCGTTCGCGTTCGGCCGCGACATCTCGGAGTCGGTCCGCCGCGTCACCACCGCGGTCGGGCGGGTCGCCGATGTCGGCGACGTCGGCAAGATGGCGCACCTGCCGGTGATCGCCGACGACGAGGTCGGCCTGCTCACCCGTCACTTCAACGAGCTGCTCGACATGCTGCGGGTCCTGGCCGCGGGCGCCGAGCGCGTCGCCGCCGGTCAGCTCGCGGTGACGATCGAGGGCACGGGCGAGCTGCCCGACGCGTTCCGCGCGATGCTCGAGGGCCTGCGCACGCTGGTCGGTCGCATCCGCGAGACCTCGGTGCAGCTGGCCAGCGCCGCGACCGAGATCTACTCGGCGTCGCAGGAGCAGGAGGCCGCGGCGACCCAGCAATCGGCCGGCATCACCGAGGTCAGCCGGACGATGACGTCGTTGCTCGAGTCGGCCGCGCACATCGCCGAGTCGGTCGGCGCGGTGCTGTCCGACGCCGAGAGCACGCGCCTCACCACCGATCAGATGGCGACCTGCATCGGCGAGCTCAACGCTCACACCGGCCGCATCGCCGAGCTGTTGCAGGACATCCGCAACGTCGCCGATCGCAGCGATCTGCTGGCGCTCAACGGCTCGCTCGAGGCGACCCGGGCGGGCGAGGCCGGGCGTGGCTTCGGGCTGGTGGCGGGCGAGATGCGCCGCCTCGCCGAGCGGGTGACCGCGACGGTCGAGAACGTCCGCGTGCTGGTCGGCGACATCCGCGCGTCGGGCACCGCGACGGTGATGGCGAACGAGCAGAGCCGCAAGCTCGCCGAGAGCACCAGCGACGCGGCCCGGCGGATCACGCTGGTGACCCAGCAGCAGCGCACCGCGACCGATCAGGTGACGTCGAGCGTGCGCGACATCGCCGACGTGATCGCGCAGGCGGCGGCGGCGACGACCCAGACCCGGGTCTCGGCCGAGCAGCTGAAGGTCCAGGCCGATCATCTCGAGACGCTGGTGAAGCGTTTCGAGGTGCCGTGAGCGGTCGGCGCACCGCGCTCCTCGAGCGGTTCCGCGCCAAGACGCGGGAGCGCCTCGCCGGGCTCGCGGCGGTGGTGGCCGACGCGGCGGCGCCGAGCGCCGAGGCGTGGCGCGACGCGCTCGGCTCGCTGCACACGATCAAGGGCGAGGCGCGCATGCTCGGCCTCGCCGCGATCGCCGAGCTGGCCCACGCGATCGAGGAGCGGCTGTTCGCGCGGACCGACGGCTGGCCGCCGCTCGGCGCTGCGGGGGTCGGAGTCGCGCTCGAGGCACTGGCGGCGCTGATCGGCGACGAGCTGATCGACAGCGATCGAGCCCGGGCGCGGGCGGCCGACGGTGCGGCGGCGCTGCACGGCGCGTCGGCGCCGTCGTCGTCGTCGTCGTCGCACCCGCCGATCGCGGTGGCGACGCCCGCGACCGCGGCGCGCTTCGTCCACGTCCGCGCCGCGCAGATCGACGCGATCTGCGATGGCCTCGAGGAGCTGCGCGCGATGCTCGGCGCGATCGGCGCGTCGCGCGAGGCGGCGCCGCTGCGCGATCGGGTCGAGGCGGCGCGGACCCGCTTCGATCAGCTCGCCGAGCAGGCGTGGGCGCTGCGGCTGGCGCCGATCGAGCCGGTGCTGACCGAGCTCGCGGCCCACGCCCGCGAGCTGGCGACCGAGGGCGGCAAGCGGCTCGACGTCGTGGTCGACGCCGGTCGCGCCGAGCTCGAGCGCACCGTGCTCGACGCGCTCGCCGAGCCGCTCCTGCACCTGGTGCGCAACGCGATCGATCACGGCCTCGAGCGGCCCGACGCTCGCGGCGCCAAGCCCGCGGTGGGGCGGCTGGTGCTCGCCGCGGCGCCGCGGCTCGGCGGCGTCGTGCTCGACGTCGAGGACGACGGCCGCGGGCTCGACGTCGCGCAGATCCGCGACGCCGCGGTGCGCACCGGCGTGCTCGATCACGCCGCCGCCGCGGCGCTGGCCGACGACGACGTGCTCGATCTGGTGTTCCAGCCGCGGCTGTCGACGCGGCTCGAGGCCAGCCCGGTGTCGGGCCGCGGCCTCGGGCTCGACGTGGTCCGCCGCGTCGTCGAGTCGCTGGGCGGCGCGGTCACGGTCGCGGCGCGGCCGGGCGGCGGCACCCGGTTCTCGATCTCGGTGCCGATCGGGGTGTCGCGCGAGCGCGTGCTGGTGGTGCCGATCGGCGGGCTCCTGCTCGGTATCCCGGCCCGCCAGGTCGCGGCGCTGGTCACGATCGGCGACGACGCCGTGGAGGTGTCGGGCGGGCGCGCGCTGCGGCTCGGTGACGCGCTGATACCGCTGCGATCGCTGGCCGCGGCGATCGGCGTCGGAGCGTCGTCGTCGACGTCGTCGTCGGAGGCGGAGCCGCTCGCGGTCGTGGTCGAGATCGGCGATCGCCGCTGGGCCTTCGCGGTCGGCGCCGTCCTCGCCGAGGTCGACGTGCTGCGCCGCCCCGCCGATCGCGGGCTCGCCGCGTTCGGCTTCATCGGCGCCAGCGCGGTGCTCGACGACGGCCGCGCGGTGCTCCTGCCCGCGCTCGCCGAGGTGCTGCGCCGCCACGGCGGTCGCGGCGCGCCGAGCCGGGCGATCGCGGCGGTGGCGACGACGACGAGCCGCCGCCGTGCCCTGGTCGTCGACGACTCGCAGGTGGTGCGCGAGCTGCTCGCCGAGCTGATGGCGTCGATCGGCCTCGCGGTCGCGACCGCGGGCGATGGCCACGAGGCGCTGGCCAGCCTGGCCGAGTCGTTCGACGTGATCGTCACCGACGTCGAGATGCCGCGCATGGACGGCCTCGAGCTCTTGCGGCAGATCCGCGCCCGCGGCATCCGCACCCCGGTCGTGGTGGTGACGACCCGCGGCGCCGCCGACGATCGCCGCCGCGCGGTCGAGCTGGGCGCCGACGCCTACGTCGTGAAGACCGACTTCCGCGAGGCCCAGCTGGTGGAGATCGTGCGTCGCCTGATCGAGGTGCCGCGGTGACGGTGCGGGTGGTCATCGTCGACGACTCGGCGATCTGTCGCGCGCTGCTGCGCGATGCGCTCGAGGCCGACGGCGACATCGACGTGGTCGGCGAGGCCGCGAACGCGGTCGACGCGCTGACCCTGGCGCGGACCTGCGCACCGAGCCTGGTGACGATGGACATCCACATGCCCGGCATCGACGGCCTCGAGGCGGTGGCGCGGCTGATGGCGGAGACGCCGTGCCCGATCCTGGTCGTGACCGGGCTGCCCGCCGATCCGACCGACACGATCGTCTTCGAGGCGACGCGCCGCGGCGCCCTCGACGTCGTCGCCAAGCCGGTCGCGGGCGATCGGGTCGCCGAGCGCGCGCTGCGCGAGCGGGTCCGCTTCCTCGCGCGGGTCCCGGTGGTGCGGCACCTGGCGCCGACGCCGCGGCCGGCCGCGAGCTTCGCGCCGACCCGCGCGCCGATCCGGATCGCCGGGCTGGTGGCGTCGGCGGGCGGCCCCACCGCGCTCGCCGCGGTGCTCGCCGAGCTGCCGCGCGAGCTGCCGCTGTGCCTCGCGGTGGTGCAGCACCTGCCGATCGGCTTCGCCGCCGCGTTCGCGCGCTTCCTCGCCAGCCGCACCGCGCTCACCGTCTGCATCGCCGACGGCGCGATCACCGCCGCGCCCGGCACCGTCGTGCTCGCGCCCGACGATCGCCACCTGGTCGCGATCAGCGCGACCCGCCTCGGCGTGATCGACAGCCCGGCGTGCGGCGGTCACCGACCGGCCGGCGACGTGCTGCTGCGATCGCTGGCGCAGATCCACGGCGCGCGGTGCGCGGGCGTCGTCCTGTCGGGCATCGGCAAGGACGGCAGCGACGGGCTCGGCGCGATCCGCGCCGCCGGCGGCGTGACGATCGCGCAGGACGCCGCGACCTCGGCGGTGTTCGGCATGCCGCGCGCCGCGGTCGAGTGCGGCGCCGCGCTGCACGTCCTGGCGATCGACGCGATCGGCCCGGCGCTGCGCGCGCTCGGCGCGCGGCGAGGTGCCGGGTGACGCCGGCCCACGCCGAGGTCGCGCGGGCGCGGCTCGAGAGCTGGCTCGGCATCGACGTCGGCCGCGGCGGCATCGCGCGCGCGATCGAGCGCCACCTGACCACGCGGCTCGCCGCGCTGGGTCGCCCCGACGCCGCCGGGTTCGCCGCGCTGCTCGACGCCCCCGGCTCGACCGAGGCCCAGCACCTGGTCGACGCCGCGACGGTGCCGCACTCGTGGCTGTTCCGCGATGCGTCGCAGCTGGCGCAGGCGCTGCCGCCGCGATCGGGCCTGCGGATCTGGGTCGCGGGCTGCGCCAACGGCGAAGAGGCGTACACCGTCGCCGCGCTCGCGCTGATCGCGGGCCGCGACGTCCAGGTGCTCGCGACCGACGTCAACCAGCGCGCGCTGGAGCGGGCCCGCGGCGGTCGCTACGACGCCTGGACCGCGCGCGAGCTGCCGGCGACCGCGGCGCGGTGGTTCCGGCGCGGCGCCGACGACGCGGTCGAGGTCGACGCCGCGCTGCGGGCCCGCGTGACCTTCGCCCGCCACAGCCTCGCGCTGCCGCCGCCGCGGCCGGCCGACGCGTCGACCTGGGACGTGGTGATCTGCCGCAACGTGCTCATCTACTTCGAGCGCGATCGCGCGCTCGAGGTGGTCGCGCGCATCGCCGGCGTGCTCGCGCCTGGCGGCTTGCTCGCGCTCGGCGCCAGTGACGTGCTGGCCGAGCTGCCGCCCGGGCTGTCGCCGACCCGCCACGCCGGCCGCCTGGTGCTGGTGCGCGACGATCGCGCGCCGCGCCCGCGCCCGCACCTCGCGGCGGCGACACCAGCGACCGCGATCGCGCCGCTCGCGCGCCCGCCGCTCGCGACGCCTGCGATCGCCGCGCCGACCTGCCTCGCCGACGCCGCCGCGCGCTTCGACGCCGGCGATCTCGACGGTGCGCTGGCGCTGCTCGAGCCCGCGCTCGCGATCGATCCGCTCGACGCCGACGCCCACCTCCTGGCCGGGCTCGCGCACCACGGCCGCGGCGCCCACGAGCCCGCGGTCGCGCGGCTGCGCGCCGCCTTGTGCCTGGCGCCGCAGGCGTGGCTCGCGGCGCTGTACTTCGCGCTCGCCAGCGAGCGACTCGGGCGGTGGGACGACGCCCGCCGCGGCTACGCGCTGGTGCTCGATGCCCGCGGCGTGGCCGATCCGCTGGTCCGCGCCCGCGGCCGCGCCCTCGAGTCGCTGCGCGCCACCCGCCGCGACGTCGAGACCCTCGCGGCGCGCCGCGTCCACGCGCTGGCTGCACCCACCCCCTCCGGGATGCCATGACCAAGCCGACCATCCTGGTGATCGACGACAGCGAGCTGTGCCTCGAGCTCACCCGCGATGCGCTCGAGGACGCCGGCTTCGCGGTGATCACGTCGGCGTCGGCCGACGACGCGCGCGCGCTGATCGATCACGCCCGACCCGCGTGCGTCGTGCTCGACGTGTCGATGCCGTCGGTCCGCGGCGACAGCCTGGCCGCGCACCTGCGCGGCAGTGGCGGCGTCCAGGTGCCGATCGTCCTGCACTCGGCGATGCCGCTCGCCGAGCTGGCGCCGCTGGCGCGGACCAGCGGCGCGGCGGGCGCGGCGTCGAAGAGCCACGACGGCGCCGACCTGATCGCCGCGATCCGCGACCTCCTGGCGCAGGGCTGACCCGCGGCGACGGCGCTGTGGCAGCATGGCGGCGTGACGGTCCGGATCCTCGACGGCCAGATGTTCGACGCCGAGATCGACGCCCGGGCGCTGCGCGCGGCGGGCGAGGCCGAGCTGGCGCGGGCGCGGGCCGAGATCGCGGCGCTGCGCGCGGCGGCCGATCGCGACGTCGCGCGCGCCCACGCCGAGGCGGCCGCGGCACGCACCGAGGCGGCGCGGGTCCGCGCGATCGCCGGGCTGCCCGACGCCGCGGGTCGCGTCACCGAGCTGACGGGCCTGACCGTGCGCGCGCGCTGCCCCGGGGTCGCGCTCGGCGAGGTCGTGCACATCGCGCGCGGCGCGTGGCACGCCGCGTCGGCCGCGGTGCCGGCCGAGGTGATCGGCTTCGCCGACGACACCGTGGTGCTGATGCCGCTCGGCGATCTCGCGGGGGTCTCGCCCGGCGCCGCGGTCACCGCGACCGGCGCGCCGCTGTCGTTCCGCTGCGGGCCCGGGCTGCTCGGCCGCGTCGTCGACGGGATCGGCCAGCTGATCGACGGCGGCCCCGCGCTCGATGACGCCGAGCCGTGGCCGATCGATCGCGCCGCGCCGCCCGCGATCTCGCGGCCCGCGATCACGCTGCCGCTGGTGACCGGCGTGCGCGCGATCGACGGGCTGTGCACGATCGGCCTCGGCCAGCGCCTCGGCGTGTTCGCCGCCGCGGGCGTCGGCAAGTCGACCTTGCTCACCCAGATCGCCCAGGCCGCCGACGCCGACGTGATCGTGCTCGGCCTGATCGGTGAGCGCGGCCGCGAGCTGGGCGACTGGCTCGATCGGCTGCGGCCGGCGCGATCGCGCACGATCGTCGTGTGCGCCACCAGCGACGCGCCGAGCCTGGCGCGGGTGCGCGCGGCGTCGACCGCGACCGCCGCCGCCGAGTACTTCCGCGATCGCGGCGCCCGGGTGCTGCTGCTGCTCGACTCGCTCACGCGGGTCGCGCGGGCGCAGCGCGAGGTCGGCCTGTCGGCGGGCGAGCCACCGGCGCGCCACGGCTATCCGCCCAGCGTGTTCGCGCTGCTGCCGCGACTGTGCGAGCGCGCGGGCGCCGCCGCGGTCGGATCGATCACCGCGATCTACGCGGTGCTGGTGGCCGGCAACGACCTCGACGAGCCGATCGCCGACGAGGTCCGCGGCATCGTCGACGGTCACCTCGTGCTCGATCGCCGCCTGGCCGGCCGCGCCCACTTCCCGCCGATCGACGTGGTCGCCAGCGTGTCGCGCATGTTCCCGACGCTCGCGACCGCCGCGCAGCAGGCCGCCGCCGCCGCGGTGCGGCGCCAGCTCGCGATCCACGACGAGCACCGCGAGCTGCTCGCGGTCGGCGCGTACAAGCCGGGCAGCGATCGCGCGCTCGATCGCGCGATCGCGCGCATGCCCGCGATCGAAGCGTTCCTCCGCCAGGACGGCGGCGGCGCGCCGCTCGAGCGAACGATCGCTGCGCTGATCCAGCTCGGATCGTGAGCGCCGCGAGGCGGGGCAAAACACCCCGACGCGGCGACGACACGAGACGTCGACGTATCACCGCGCGCCTCGCCACGACGGTGATCGCCTCGACGGTCACCGCGGCTCGCCGCAACTCTCTGATACGATGAGTCACCCGATGAGCCACGCGAGCGGCGCACCCGCGGCACACCGCTTGCGTAGTGCGACCACCACGTGTCGCAGATGACCCGGCGTCGGTCCACCCTCCAACCTCCGTCGCGGATCGCCGTCGCACCTGCGTTCATCGGTCGCATCGGCGAGCTGGCGGGCCTGCGCGATCACCTGAGCGTCGCGCCGCTCGCCGTGATCCACGGTCCGCTCGGCGCCGGCAAGAGCGCGCTCGCGCTGCGCCTCGCCCGCGAGCTCGAGGTCGAGGCGACGGTGGTGCGGTGCTTCCCGGGCGAGCGCGCGGCGGCGGTGCGATCGCGCGCCGAGCGTCGGCTGCGCTGCCCCGCGGGCGGGCTCGCCGAGCTGCTCGCGTCCGAGGTCCGCCTGCTCATCCTCGACGATCTGCACCACGTCGTCGACGACGAGGCGGTGCGCTTGATCGCCGGGCTGGCGCCGCCGCCCGGCGGGCTCGGCCGCTTGCTCGCGATCGCGCGCGAGCGACCGCTGCTGCCGCCCGAGCTCGATCGCAACGAGCTGGAGCTGGGCGGGCTCGACGAGGCGAGCGCCGCGGCGCTGTGGATCGAGCTCGAGGGTCGGTTCGGTGCCGCGGGCCCGTCGGGCGCGGCGTTCCTGCGGACCCGCGGGCTGCCGCTGGCGCTGCGCGGCGAGTACGCACGCGCGCGGTTCGGCGCCGACGCCTGGACGATGGCCGCGCTGTCGGCGCCCGCGCGATCCGCGCTCGACGCGCTCGCGGTGCTGCGGGTCGCGGTCGAGCCCGCCGCGGTCGCGGCGCTGGCACCGACCGTCGAGCTCGAGGCGGCGCTGACCGAGCTGATCGCGCGCCAGCTGGTCGACGGCGACGACTGCGGCCGGCTGTGGGTCCACGAGCTGATCGAGGATCAGGTGATCGGCGCGCTCGATCGGCCGGAGCGCCTGCGCCTCGAGCGCGCCGCGGCCGGGCTGGTCGCGACCGGCGCCCGCGACAGCGGCGCGGTGGCTGGCCTCGACGCGATCGATCGGCTGCGCGAGACCGCGCTGCACTGGCTCGCCGCCGGCGACATCGCCGCCGCGGTCGCGGTGATCGAGCGCGAGGCCGACGTCGCGGCGCGCCGCGGCGCGGGCGGCGAGATCGAGGCGCTGATCACCGCGATCGGCCCCCACGCCGCGCCCGCGCTCGCCGCGATGCAGGTCGAGCTGGCGGCGCGCGCCGGTCGCGTCGCCGAGGCCAACGAGCGCATCGCCAGCGGCGCCGCGGGGGTGCGGCCGCTGCTGATCGCCGAGCTGGCGCTGGCCGCGCTCGACGTCGAGCCTGCGGTGATCGCGCTCGAGGCGATCGTCAACGGCCCTGCGACCGGCGCCGACGACCAGCATCAGTGCGCGGGCGCGGTCGCGCGGCTGGTCGAGATCGATCTGGCGCGCGGTGACGCCGCCGCGGCCCGGGCTCGCGTCGACGACGCGCTGCACGCACCGATGCCGCCCCTGGCCCGCGCCTGCCTGCTGGTCGCCCTCGCGCAGATCGAGGATCACGAGGCGCGACCGACCGCGGTCCGCGCTGCGCTCACCCGCGCCGCGGGCGCGCTCGCCGCCGGCACCGCGAGCGAGGAGCTGCCCGCGCTGATCGAGGCGCGCCGCGCCACCAGCCTCGCGCTCGAGGGCCGGCTCGCCGAGGCGCGGTCGGCGCTCGAGGACGCCCGCGGCCGGGCCGGCGGGCTCGACGCGGTCGCGGTCGCCGAGGAGGTCGCCGAGAGTCGCGCGCTGATCGACGCCCTGCGCGGCGACACCGAAGGCGCGGCGGCGCGGCTCACCGCGATCACGCTGGCGCGTCGCGCCCGCGGCGACGAGCTCGGCGCGCTGCGCAGCGAGCTGACCACCGCCGAGCTCGAGCTGCGCCGCGGCGACGTCGCCCGCGCGTCGGAGCTGGCGAGCGCGGCGCGCGGACCGCTGGTGCGGGTCCACCTCACCGCCCTCGCCGAGCGCGCCGAGCTGATCCTCGCCGCCGCCGATCTCGCCGAGGTCCGCCTCGATCGCGCGCGCGCCACGCTCGATCGCCTCGCGCGCTCGACCGCGCTGCCGACCAGCGCGCGGATCCGCGCCGCCCAGCTCGCTGCCGAGGCCCGCGCGTTGTCCGGGCAGCGCGCCGGCACCATCGACGCCGCCCGCGACGCCGCCGCGGCCGACGACGAGCTGGGCCGCGATCTCGCCGAGGCCCGGGTCGCCACCGTCGCGGGCGACATCGGCCGCGCCCTCGCCGCCGCCCGTCGCGTCGCCGCCGCCGCCGAGCGCGCCGGTCGCTCCGCCGATCTCGCCGAGGCGCTGGTGATCGGCTGTCGCCTCGAGCTGGCGAAGGGCGAGCGCTCGGGCGCCCGCGCCCAGGCCAGCCGCGCCGCCCGCGAGGCCGCGAGCGCAGGGCTGGTGCGCTCGCGCAGCCACGCGCTGCTCGCGCTCGCGTCCTTGGCGCGCGACGACGACGACGTCAGCGCCGCCGCGATCTACGCCCGCGATGCCCTCGAGCTGGCCCAGCGCGCCGGCCTCCCGGTCGAGCGCCTCGCCGCCACCGTCGCCCTCGACAGCCTCGCGGGCGGCGATCCCGAGGCCGGCGCGGCCAGCGGCGCCGCCGCCGCGATGACGCCCGCCGCGATCGACGCCGCGACGCGGCTGCTCACTGATCTCGGCCTCACCGCGCTGCGCCCGTTCCGCGTGATCGACGCGGCCGGCATCGTCAGCGAGCTCGCCGACGCCGATCCCGAGGTGCTGCGGCTGCCCGCGCGCACCCTCGCCGTCGACGGCGTGCGCGAGACCATCTGGCGCCGCGGCACCGAGCTCGCCGACCTCCGCCGCCGCAGCCTCCTGAAGAAGCTGCTGTTCCTGTTCGCCGGCGCGCCCGGCCGCACCTTCTCGAAGGAAGAGATCGTGCAGACCGTCTGGAACGTCGCCTACCACCCCCTCCGCCACGACGCCGCGCTGTTCACCAACATCATGCGCATCCGCCGCCTGCTCGGTGAGGACGGCGCCGAGATCATCCGCGTCACCGAGGACGGCTACCGCTTCGAGCCGCCCGCCGACTTCGTCTTCGTCCACCGCTCGGCGTGACGGTCAGTTGACCCAGCGCGGCGGATCGGGCGGATCGTCGTCGGCGCTGTCGGACAACTCGGCGAGTGGATCGGGCTCGCCCCACGCCGAGGCGGCGGGCGGTGCGTGGACCCGCGCGGCGTCGGCCTCGGCCTCGGCGATCGCCCAGCTCGCGAGCTTGGCGCGGGCGCGGCGGCGGCGCCGCCACCAGCCGAGCACGAGCAAGAGCGCGGCGAGGACCCACAGGCCCGACGCGAACACGCTCGCGGGGACGAGCAGGTAGCGGCGCGACAGGTCGGCCTTCCACTCGTCGAACAGCTCGTCCATGGTGGCGCCGAACGCGGCCTGCGCCGCGGCGTCGAGCGACTTGCCCTCGGCCAGCGCGCGCAGGAACGCGCGGAACGCCCAGCGATCGCCGTCGTCGTCGCGATCGGCCCAGTGGCCGCGGTTGGCGAGGTAGCCGACGAAGTCGTAGCTCTCGGCGTAGGCGCGCGACGCCGGCGCCTCCTCGGCCGGGAAGCCGCGCTCGAGCTCGTCGAGCGGGATGACCTTGCCGAACCACGCCATGCCGACCAGCGTCTCGAACCGCTGCATGTCGAGATCGCTCGCGTGCTGCCACGCGAAGCCTTCGTGCAACCAGCGCGGCGCGCCCGGCACCGCGGCGCCGAGCGCGAGGTGAGCCAGCTCGTGATCGAGCGTCTTGTCGATGTCGTGGCGCTGGCTGCCGCGGCCGATCGCGAGCGCGAGCACGCCGAGATCGGGGTACGCCACGCCCGCGGCCCAGCGCGGCGCGCCGCGGCCAGGCGGCGCCACCGACGGCAGGTCGGCGGTGTCGGCGACGACGCGGATCTCGATCGTCGTCGGCCGCGGCAGGTCGACCAGATCGGCGGCGATGCGGGCCAGCGCGCGCTCGGCGCGATCGGCGATCCGCTGGGCCTCGCGATCGAGCCCGGCGGCGGCGCGGACGTGGATGTCGCCGCGATCGATCGCGATCGGCAGCGCGCGATCGGCGCGCGCGGGTGCGGCCAGCCCGAGCAGCACCACGAAGGCGACGAGCGCGATCCAGCGAGAGATGATCCGGGCGCGCATCAGAACCTCAGCTCGAAGCGCTGGCGATCGTCGCCCGCGTCGGCCGCGTAGATCACCGCGGCGCCGACCGCGATCGCACCGCCGATCGCGGCATAGACCCACCAGCGGGTCGGCTCCCTGTCGGCCTTGTCGCCGGCGAGGTCGCCCTCGCGCAACAGCTCGACGCCGGCCTCGGGCGCGCGATCGTGAGCGACCGCCCACGCCTCCTGGGCCGCGGTCGCGAGCGCCGCACCGGCGCCGGTCGCGACGACGATCGCGATCGGCTCGCGCTTGCGCACCTGCCACAGCGTCGTCGCACCGTCGGTGCCGATCACCACCGCGAGCTCGACCCGCGCCGCCTGCATCAGCGTCGCGAGCACGGTCGAATCGGCCGCGCCCGCGGTCTGCCAGCCGCGCACGGTGTCGGCGATCGCGTGCTCGCCTTGCAGCGCCACCGGATCGGCCTGCAGATCGACCGTGAGCGGCTGGCCCAGCGCGGTCGCGATCGTCGCGGCGCGCGTGCGCGTGCGTCCGTCGGCCACCGCGACGACGTGCTTGCCGGCCGCGACGAACGCGGTCGCCGGCGTCGCGCCGATCGCGCGGCCATCGACCCACGCGGTCGTGCCCGCGGGACCGGTGACGGTCAGCTCGACGATGTCGCGATCGGTCGCGGCGTCGATCTCGGGATAGCGACTCCACACGTCGGGCGGCAGCGCGCCCGCCGCGTCGCCGAGCCCGCGCAGGCGCTCGACCGCGAACCGCGCCATCGATCGATCGCCGTCGCGCTCCGCGCACAGGGCGACGTAGGTCCAGGCCCGGGTCAGCCGCGCGCGCTCGTCGAGCCCGGCCGCGGTCCGCGCGGACAGCACCTGCGCCGCGTGCTCGGCCAGCGGCCGCGCCCGCCCGCAGTCGAGCTGACCGAAGCCGTCCTGGGCCTCGGCCAGCACGCGGATCGCCATCGCCTGATCGGGATCGCGCCCGATCAGCGCCACGCCGAGATCGCCGCCGACCGGCACCAGCTCGGCGTCGCGCAGCGCACCGACCAGCGCGGCGCGCGCGGCGTCGTCGGTGTCGGCGCGCAGATCGATCACCGCGACGCGGATCGTCGGTGCCAGCGCGGACGCGGCGTCATCGACCCGTGCGGCGTCGTCGGCGTGCGCAGCGCCCGCGACCGCGGCCACCGCGGCGAGCGCTACAGCTGCTCGAAGTACTTGGACAGCGCCCATACTTCCTTCGGTCGGAGGCCGTCGAACTGCAGCCCGATCTCCTGATCGGTGCTCCAGCGGACGATGCCGCCGATGGCGATCGCCTCCTCGGCCAGGGTCGGCACGCGGAAGGTGATGTGGAGTCGCTGGCCCATCGGGGCCCGCGCGTGCGTGATCAGCGCGCCGCCGATCGAGAGGTTCACGATCCGCGTCGAGCGGACCTCGCGCTGGCTGGCGTCAACGCCCGCGGCCTCGACGTACAGCGTGCACGGAAGGTCGACGGGATGACGAGTCGCGCGGCGTTTGTCGGACACGGCGTCGATTGTAAGTCGTCGGCCGCCCGTGACCAGTGCGCATTGCTAGGTTCGGCACTCTCCTTCGGGTAGCTTCCTCGAACCGATGGACATCAGGGCCTCCACCACGAATCGTGCGGCAACGGCAGCGGGGGTTTCGGTGGCGCTGGTGATCGCGCTGACCACCGGATGCAAGGGACGCGCACCCACGGGGAGGGAGGCCGCGCCGCGCAGCCAGGCCGGTCCCGGGGCGGGATTTCCGACGGAGCTCACGGGCTACTACCGCCTGGCAGCGTCGGCGGCGACGCTCCCCGTCCCCGACCCGATCGGCTACGTCGTTCGCAGTGACGAGGTGCTGCGATACGGGACCTCGACCACGGGGGCACTCGATCGCGCGATGCTGGCGGCGGCCCCGTCGGTCGCGCGCTGCGAGTTGGCCACGATCAATGGCCGAGTTGCCGGACCCAGGACTGCCATCCTGGGATCGGAGTCGCTCGCGGGGGCGCGCGAGCGCGACGAACGCATCCGGACCCTGCGCCTGACGCGATGGGAGACGTTGCCCGACGGCCCGGTGGTTCTGTTCCTCGACGACCGCCTGCCGATCAGCGACGTCGTCGAGCTGATCGAGACCGACCTCTCGGCTGGCTTTGCCCTGGCGGCCGTGAGCCCCGCGGGCCAGGTCGGCGTCTGGCAGTTCCACGCCACGGGCCAACGAGCGCCGTCCGAGCCCGGTCCGATCGTGAACGTGCGCGACGACGAGGTCGCGTTCGCACCGACCGATCGCGAGCCGCCGCGGCCCGCGTCGACCCTGGCGGAGCTGACGCGCGGCTTGCGGCAAGCCAACCGCGGCGCCCACGTCACGCTCGTCATCAGCGGCCGGCCGATCAGCTTGGCGCGGACGATCGAGATCGTGGACGCGATCGCGGCGGCCGGCATCACGTCGCTCGACGTCGAGGCGGAATCCGAGACCCAACGCGCGTGCGCGCGCGGTGGCGGTCTGTCCGCCGACGCCGAGCGCGAGGCCCGCGTGCGCGCCATGCCGGACCAGGCGTCGCTGGCGCAACAACCCTCGGCTCGAGGAGCGATCGATCTCGCGACGATTCGCCGTCACCTCGCCGCGAAGGCCACGGACTTCAAGTATTGCTACGACGTGCAGCGGCTCGCGCGAGCCGACCTCGCCGGCACGGTCGAGGCGACGTTCACGATCGGCACCGACGGTGCGGTCACCGAGGTCCGCGCTGTGGGTCTGCTACCCGAGCTCGAGGACTGCATCGCGGCCGAGCTTCGTGAGATCACCTTCGCCGCGCCCCGCAGCGGCGACACCACCGTCATCTGGCCGTTTCACTTCAAGCCGTCGCCGTCGCCGTAGCGGCTACAGCTTGACGTCGATGTAGGCCTTCTTGCGCAGCTCCTCGATCCACTGCGCCGTCTCCTTCTGCATCTCGCGCTGCTGCAACTCGCCGCGCAGCTGATCCTTCATCTCGTCGAAGCTCTTCATCGCGTTGCGCGTCACCTCGGTGACGTAGAAGACCTCGAGGCCCTTGGGGCCGCCGACCGGGCCGCGGACCTCGCCGGCTTCCATGCCGAACACGACCGACTCCCACTGCGGGTCGAGGGTGTTGCGCTCGATCCAGCCGAGGTCGCCGCCGCTGGCCTTGGTGTTGGCGTCGTCGGACAAGGTCGCCGCGAGGTCGGCGAACTTCTCGCCCGCCTTCACCCGGTTGATGATCGTCGCGGCCTCGGCGCGCGCCGCCGCGACCTCGGACTCGGTCGGCCGCTCGGGCAGGCCGAGGAGGATGTGCGAGACGTGGACCTTCGAGACCTCCTCGGACCGCCGCACCATCTGATCGTAGCGGGCGCGGATCTCGTCGTCGGTGACGGTGACCTTGGGCGCGACCAGCATCTTCACCGCGCGCAGCCGCGTGAGCTGTCGCCGCATGTTGTTGCGGTACTGCGCGAGGGTGTAGCCCTGCGCCGACAGCGCCTGCTGAAAGGTCGCCTCGTCGAGCTTGTGCTCCTCGCGGGTCTCGCGAATGATCTCGTCGATCTCCTTGGCCGAGATATCCTCGAGGTTCGCCGCCTGCGCTGCCTCGACGATCAGCTCCTCGTTGATCATCTCGTCGAGGACCTGGGCCCGCAGCTTGTCCATGCGGCGGGCGCGCTCCTTGGGGTCCTCGATGCCCTCGACGTCGCCCTCGTAGGGCAGGAGCTGGACGTCGAGCTCGCTGGCGAGCACGATCGCGTCGTTCACCACCGCGACCACGCGATCGACGACGAAGCTGCGGCGCGGCTTCGCGGGATCCACCTTCCCCGCGGGCCCCGGCGCGGCCGCCTTGGGATCGCCCGCCTTGGGATCACCCAGCTTGGGATCGGCGGCCTTCGGCTGCGCGATCGCGATGGCGGGCGCGAGCAGCGCGGCGAGGAGGAGGGCGAGCGTGGAGCGTGCGTTCATAAGGATCGTCTGGTTGGACCTGCGAGGCGGACGCGAGGTTGCCCAAGGGTGCGCAGCAGCCCTTGGGCGAATTCTACTCAGTGACGGGGGGCGGCGACGGCATCGTTCCCGGCTCCTGCGGCGGCGGCAGCGGCTGCGACAGGTCCGGCAGTGGTGCGCTGTCGCCATGAGGATCGCCGCCCGACGCCGAGGTGTCGATGCGAACCTTGGCGAGGTTGTCCTCCAGGATCTCGACCTTGGCCTTGGCGTGCAGCCCGCTGATGAAGGTCTTCTGCGCCTCGACGCGCTTGTCGCGGTAGAGCTTGTTGCGGATGGTCTGGGTCGCGTCGTCGAGGGTGCGGACCACCGCCTTGCGGCGCCCGGTCTGCTTCAGCACCCAGAACGAGCCGTCGCCCGCGTCGATCGCGCCCGACACGTCGCCGGTGTTGGCGAGGGCGAACGCGCCGTCGATGACCGGCTTCGGCACGTCCTTGGTCGTCGCCGACAGGTAGCGCAGATCGCCGCCGCGCAGCTTGTGCTCCTCGTGGAGCGAGTAGGTCGTGACCAGATCGCGGAAGCCCTTGTTGGTCTTGCCGGCCTCGCCCGCCGCCTCGGTGGCGACCCGCTCGGCCTGGGCCAGCGACTTCAGGTAGACCGCCGAGACCCGGACCTCCTCGGGCTTCACGAACTCGTCTTGATGCGCGTCGTAGTACTGCTTGATCTCGGCGGGGGTGATCGACTCGGGGGTGACCCGGGTCTCGAACTCCTCGCGCAGGAGCTTCTGGATCATCACCTGCTTCATCGTCCGCACGACCTCGGCGTCCTGATCGTAACCGCGCCGCGCCGCCTCGGCGGCGAGCACCTCGAAGCGCACCAGGCTGTCGAGGAACTCGGCCTTCTGCTCGAGCGAGGTGTAGCGGGCGCGGATGTACGGCGACTGGCGGTTGAGCCGCTCCTGCAGCTCGCCGACGGTGATCGTGACGTCGTCGACCTTCGCCAGCGGCGCGCCCAGCTCACCCGCGGGCTGGGTCCGCGGCGCTCCGGGCGCGGCCTTGACCGATGCCCAGCGCGGCGGATGCTGATCACCTTCGCAGGCGGCCAGCGCGAAGATCGCCAGCGCGATCGCGGCGAGCTTCGAGCGCATCCGGTTCAGGTAACACGCGCGACCAGGTCCTGCAAGCGCTGCCGGGCCGCCTGGGTCGGAGCCTTGGCCTCGTCGTTGGTGAGGTGAACGTGGAGCCGACCGTCGCGCTCGAGCCGCCACGGCCGCGGCAGGGTGCGGACGTCGACCGTCGTCGCGGGCCCGAGCGCGAGCGCGAGCCGGGTTCGGGTCAGCTCGACCGAGATCGCCGACAGCCGCCGCGCCAGCGCCTTCATGATCATCAGATCGGCGAGCAGGATGGTCTCGCCGGGCAGCGGCCCGAACCGATCGGCCAGCTCGTCGAGCAGCACCCGGGCCTCGTCCTCGTCCTCGATCGCTGACAGCCGCTTGTACAGGTCGAGGCGCTGGCCGGGATCGGGCACGTAGTCGTCGGGGATGTAGCCGGGCACCTCGATCGACAGCTCGGGATCGATCGGGTGGTGGATCGGCTCGCCCTTCATCTGCGCGACCGCCTCCTCGAGCATGCGGACGTACTGCTCGAAGCCGACCGCGGCGATCGAGCCCGACTGCTTGGCGCCGAGCAGCTCGCCGCCGCCGCGGATCTCGAGATCGGCCGACGCGATCTGGAAGCCGGCGCCCAGCTCGGTGAAGCGCTGCAGCGCCTCGAGGCGGCGGCGGGCCTCGTCGGTGAGCTGATCGGGCGCGGGCACCAGGAGGTAGCAGTAGGCGCGCGCCGACGACCGGCCGACCCGGCCGCGCAGCTGGTAGAGCTGGGCCAGGCCGAAGGCGTCGGCGCGGGCGACGAACAGCGTGTTGGCGCGCGGGATGTCGAGGCCGCTCTCGA
Organism: Myxococcales bacterium; assembly: GCA_043737575.1. Taxonomy (GTDB): domain Bacteria; phylum Myxococcota_A; class Polyangia; order Haliangiales; family Haliangiaceae; genus UBA2376. The sequence continues at coordinate 28,576 of JAYTAJ010001008.1, forward strand.
CGATCGTGGTCGACACCAGCACGTCGACGTCGCCGCGCACGAACGCGATCATCGCGTCCTCGAGCTGCTCGGCCGGCATCTGGCCGTGCGCGATACCGATGCGGGCCTTCGGCACCAGGCGCTTCAAGAGCTCGGCCCACTCCTTCAGGCTGCGATCGCTGCGCGAGGTCGACACCGTCTTCTGGCCCTCGACCGCGACGACGTTGCCGCGATCGATGTGGCGGGTGACGAAGTAGATCTGACCGCCGCGCGCCAGCTCCTGCTCGATCGCGCCCTTCACCAGCGCCTCGTCGAGCTGGGCGACGAAGGTGCGGACCGCGCGGCGATCGGCCGGCGGGGTCGCGATGATCGACAGATCGCGCAGGCCGGTGAGCGCGAGGTGCAGCGTGCGCGGGATCGGCGTCGCGGTCAGGGTCAGCACGTCGATGTGGGCGCGCAGCTTCTTCAAGCGCTCCTTGTGGGTGACGCCGAAGCGCTGCTCCTCGTCGATCACGACCAACCCGAGATCCTTCCACCGCACGTCGGGCGACAGCGCGCGGTGGGTGCCGACCACGACGTCGAGCTGACCGGCGCCGAGCTCGCGCAGGGTCGCGAGCTGCTGGGTCTTGCTCTGGAACCGCGACAGCTTGCCGACCCGGATCGGCCACGACGCGAACCGCTCGGCCATGGTGCGCGCGTGCTGCTCGACGAGGATCGTGGTCGGCGCGAGCAGGAGTGCCTGCTTGCCGGCCATCGCGGCGCGGAAGATCGCGCGCAGGGCGACCTCGGTCTTGCCGTAGCCGACGTCGCCGCAGATCAGGCGATCCATCGCCTTGCCGCTCTCCATGTCCTCGAGCGTCGCGTCGATCGCGGCGGCCTGATCGGCGGTCTCCTCGAACGGGAACGCGGCCTCGAACTCGCGGAAGAAGTCGTCGGCGGGCGGGAAGCGGTGGCCGGGCAGGGCGGCGCGCTGGGCGTAGAGCTGGAGCAGCTCCTCGGCGAGCGCCTGGACGTGGCGCGACACCTTCGACTTCGCCTTGTCCCAGGTCAGGCCGCCGAGCTTGTCGAGGCGCGGCGCGTGGCCCTCGGAGCCGACGTAGCGCTGGACCTCGCCGAGGCGGAAGACCGGGAGATACAGCGTGCCGCTGTCGTACTCGAGGTGGAGGAAGTCGATCAGCCGAGGGTCAGCGAGGCTGTTGCTGGGAGTCGCAGCGGTGGTCCCGCCGACCGCGAGCTTGGCGAGGCCGCGGTAGCGCCCGACGCCGTGGAGCTGATGCACCAGGAAGTCGCCGATCGCGAGCTGCGAGAAGTCGCCGACGCCGCCGAGCAGCGCCTCCTTCGCGCGCTTCGCGGCGCTCTTGCCGCGCGGCGCGGCGCGCTTGGCGCCGAACACGTCGCCGGCGCCGAGGACGAGCACGCCGTCATCGATGCTCTTCCAGCTCGCCGACAGCGGCGCGATCACGACGCGGGCCAGCTCGGGATCGGGCGCGAAGGCGTCGGCACGCTCGGCGGCGAGGCCGAAGCCCTCGAGCAAGCCGACCAGGCGATCGGCGCGCTGGGCGCTGTCGGCGGCGAGCGTGATCGCGATGCCGTCGGCGCGGGCCCGACCGAGGGCGCGGCCGAGCGGGGCGCCGAGCTGATCGGCGTGCTGGATGCGCGCGCGCTCCAGCTCGGTGCGCAGGCTGCCGAGCGGATCGATCGTCACCCGCAGCGCGGTGGCGCCGGCGCCGCGCGGATCGGCGGCGAGCTCGAGGGTCGGCAGCACGACGCGGCGCGGATCGGTGGTGAGCCGCGCCACGACCTCGGCGCGCTCGACGTGGTGGGCCTCGGGCGGGAACGAGATCTGGCGGTGGGCGAGGCGCTCGGCGTGGCGACCGGCGGCGTCGGCGAGCTCACCGTCGACGATCGCCAGCGCGGCGTCGGGATCCCACCACAGCCACACGGCGTCGGCGGCGGCGTAGGTCCAGACCGCCACCATCTCGGCGTGGAACGCGGGCCCGTAGACGTCGATGCCGATCACGTCGCCGGTCGCGATCTGCTCGAGCAGGCGGCGGGTCGCCGACGACGGATGGTGGGCGGCGTCGGCGACGTCGCGGATGCGGGTCTTCCAGTCGATCGCGCTCGACGGCACCGCGGCGCGGACCGGATGCAGGTGCACGCGATCGACCTCGCGCAGGGTCCGCTGGGTCGACGGATCGAACAGCCGGATCGACTCGACGTCGTCGCCGTCGAGCTCGAGCCGCACCGGATACGGCAGGAGCGGCGCGCCGATGTCGATGACGTTGCCGCGCACCGCGAACGTGCCCGCGTCCTCGACGATCGGCGTGCGCGCGAAGCCGGCCTCGAGCAGCCGCACCGCGGTGGCGTCGCGGGCCACGGTCGCGCCGCGCGCGATCTCGAGCGACCGCGCCAGCAGCTCGGCGGCCGGCAGGGTCTTGCGCACCAGCGCCGCCGCGGTCGTCACCAGCGCCCGCGGCGCCAGCTCGCCGCCGCGCGCCAGCCGGTACAGCACGCCGAGCCGCGTCGCCTCGGCGACCCGATCGACCTGTAGCTCGGCGTACGGCGATCCATCGGGCGCGGGCAGGAACGTCGCGGCGACGCCGAAGAATGCGAGATCGTCGACCGCGGCGCGACCGGCGCCCTCGTCGGGCACGACCATCACGATCGGCCGCGTCGCGGCGAGCTCGCGCGCGACGTACGCGGCGTAGGGCGCGGTGGCGCCGGTCACCAGGACTGGTCCGCGCTCGGCGGCACGAGCGATGTCGCGAGCTGACGGCAAGGCGGCGCAGGCTAGCAGACCGCGGCGCGGGTACCATCCGGCCGATGGCGAACGATGCGTGGGATCTGTTGCGCGCCGCCCTGGCTGGCTTCGCGCCGTCGGACTTCGATCCGGGCGCGGCGGCGGCGATCGACGCCGAGCTGGGGGCGTGGGTCGCGGCGCACCCGGGCCGGCTCGAGGCCGAGCTACCGGACCGCCTGGCGGCGCTGGCGGCGGCGCCAGGCGCGATCGACGATCACCAGCCGACCCAGCTCGCGGTGCTGCTCGCGCTGGCGGCGCCCGACACCGTCGTCCACGACTGGGAGCGACGCCTCG
>JAYTAJ010001009.1:0-2897 GCA_043737575.1 Myxococcales bacterium
CGATCGAACGCGCACGGCGAGCCGCCGCGCTGGACGTGGCCGAGCACGGTGGTCCGGACCTCGTACTCGGTGCGGGCCTCGATCGCGTCGGCCAGGCGCTGGCCGGCGCCGCCGAGCTTGTCCTGCTTGGTGACATCGCCCTTCACCAGCACCGCGTGCTCGCCGCCCTTGGGCTTGGCGCCCTCGGCGACGACGACGATCGAGTACGACACCCCGCGGCCGTGGCGCTTGTTGAAGTGCTCGACCACGCGGTCGACGTCGTAGTCGATCTCGGGGATCAGGCAGACGTGGGCGCCGCCCGCGAGCGCCGAGGTCAAGGCGATCCAGCCCGCGTACCGCCCCATCACCTCGACGATCATGATGCGCTCGTGGCTCTCGGCGGTGGTGTGGAGCCGCTCGAGGGCGTCGACCACGATCTCGACCGCGGTCGAGAAGCCGATCGTCATGTCGGTCGCCTCGAGATCGTTGTCGATGGTCTTGGGCACGCCGACGATGCGGTTGGCGCCGCGCTCGATGAACTTCTGGCCGAACGACATCGTGCCGTCGCCGCCGACCACGATCAGCCCCGCGAGATCGAGCCGCGCCAGGTGGGCCAGGCACCGCGCGCTGACGTCGTGGATCTCGGAGCGGCCGTCGGGCAGCTTCAGCGGGTACGCGAACGGGTTGGCCCGGTTCGACGAGCCGAGCATGGTGCCGCCGCGGGCCAGGAGCTGCTGGACCCGGGCCGGATCGAGATCGACGTAGTCCTGCTCGTACAGGCCCTCGAAGCCGTTGCGGATGCCGACGGTCTCCCAGCCGTAGGTGAGGCGGGCGTGGAGGACCACGCCGCGGATCACCGCGTTCAGCCCCGGACAATCACCGCCGCCGGTCAGGATCCCGATGCGCTTGCTCATCGTCGGTGAGTATGGAATATCGACGCCGATGCCGCTACTCCCCGGGCTGCGTGTCGCCCACTCGTCCATCCACGGCTACGGCGTCGTCACGACGCGACGCTTCGCGAAGGGCGAGCGCGTCGTCGAAGGCGATGGCGTCATCTACGACGCTGACGCCGAGTTCGACGACACCTACGCGCTGGTGCTGCCCGGCCTCGGCGCCGACGGCGAGGACGATCTCACCGCGCCCGCGATCTTCTTCGATCTGATCGATCAGACCCGCTGGATCAACCACGCCTGCACGCCGAACACCGAGGTCGACTCTCGCTACGACCCGGAGATCGGGCGGGTCCGGGCCTGGTGGGTCGCGGCGCGCGATCTCGAGATCGGCGAGGAGCTGACCTACGACTACGCGTTCGCGGGCGTGATCGCCGAGCGCTGCCTGTGCGGCTCGCCGCGCTGCCGCGGCGTGATCGTCGACGCCGACCCCGCCGAGCTGGCGCAGATCCCCGAGCCGCTCCGCGCCTACCTCCGCGCCGGATGACGACGCGGCGCGCCTCCTGGTTCGCGCTGGGGGACGTCGGGGCGTTCTTCGCCCTCGCGCTCGACAACATCAGCAACCTGGTCCTGTTGTCGGGGATCCTGGTCGGCGGGTTCGGCTTCCCGGCCGAGGTGCTGGCGACGCGGATGATCCCGGGCACCGCGCTCGGCGTGCTGATCGGCGACCTCGCGTACACGTGGATGGCGGTGCGGCTGGCGCGGCGCAGCGGCCGGACCGAGGTCACCGCGATGCCGCTCGGCCTCGACACCCCGTCGACGGTGGGCATCGCGGTCGCGGTGCTCGGGCCGACCTGGAAGGCGACCGGCGACGCGATCGTGACGTGGCAGGTCGGGATGGCGGTGATGGTGCTGATGGGCGTCATCAAGCTCGCGGCCGCGTTCGTCGGCGATGCGGTGCGGCGCGCGGTGCCCCAGGCCGGGCTGCTCGGATCGATCGGCGGCGTCGGTCTGGCGCTGCTCGGCGTGCTGCCGCTGGTGCACCTGTTCACCGCGCCGATCGCCGGGCTGGTCGCGTTCGGCGTCGTCTTGTACGCGCTGGTCGCGCGGCTGCGCCTGCCCGGCCGGATCCCGGGCGCGTTCGCCGCGGTCGCGATCGGCACCGTCGTCTATTACGGCCTCGGCTACGCCGGCTGGGTCAGCGGCTTCGCCGCGCCCGACCTGACGTTCGCGGTCGCGCTGCCGCGGCCGACCCTGGGCTTCCTCGACGGGATGAACACCGCGCTCCACTTCTTGCCGCTCGCGATCCCGTTCGCGCTCTTGACGATCGTCGGCGGCATCAACGTCACCGAGAGCGCGCGGGTCGCGGGCGACGACTACCGCACCCGCGACGTCCTGCTGGTCGAGGCGGTCGCCACCGTGATCGCCGGGCTCACCGGCGGCGTCGCGCAATCGACGCCGTACATCGGCCACCCCGCCTACAAGCTGATGGGCGCGCGCGCGGGCTACACGCTCCTGGCCGGGCTGTTCGTCGGCATCGGCGGCGCGCTCGGCGTCGTGCAGTTCCTGGCCCAGGCGATCCCACCCGCCGCGATCGCGCCGCTCCTGATGTTCGTCGGGATCGAGATCGTCAGTCAGGCGTTCCTGGCGCCGCCCAAGGCCCACGCGCCCGCGGTGGCGCTGGCGTTCCTGCCGTCGCTCGCCGAGCTCGGCCGGATCTTGATCCTGATGACCAGCGGTGGCGTGCTCGCGGGCGCCGCCGCCAAGACCGCCCACACCGTCGACCTCATCGCCCACGGCTTCATCCTGACCGGCATGCTGTGGGGCGCGATCGCCGCCGAGCTGATCGATCGCCGCCGCGGCCGCGCCGCCGCGTGGTGCGCCCTCGCCGCGGTCGCCAGCGCGGTCGGCCTCATCCACTCGACCGCGCCGTCGGGCGCGCTGTACCTGCCGTGGCGGTCCGGCTCCGACGAGAACGTGATGATCGCGATCGCCTACGCCAGCTGCGCCGTCCTGTTCGCGCTGCTC
>JAYTAJ010001010.1:0-6593 GCA_043737575.1 Myxococcales bacterium
GTGCCCGCGGCGATGGCGGCGGGGCGGCTGCAGCACGCGATCGCCGACGCCCCCGACCCGCGCTTCGACGAGCTGTGGACCCGCGCCCGCGGCGAGTACGCGATCGTCACGGCGCGGACCGCGCGGTTCCTGGCGTGGCGGTTTCCGCCGCGGCCGGGTCGGTCGTGGCGGCTCGCGCTCGATCGCCGCTCGGGCGCGCTGCGCGCCTACGCGATCGTCGATCGGATCGACGGCGTCGCCCACGTCCGCGATCTGTTCGGCCACCGCGACGAGGTGCTCGCGGTGCTCGATCGCCTGCCGATCGCGCAGTACCGCGCGGGTGCGTCGTCGCTGTCGATGCGCTACCTCGGCGCACCGTGGCTGGCCGACGCGCTGCTCGCGCGTGGCTTCGCGGTGCGCCAGGCCGATCGGATGATCGCGGTCGCGACCGGCACCTGGGTCGCGACCGCCGCCGCGCCGTCGGTGCTCGACCCCGCGGCGTGGCACCTCACCGACGCCGACGAAGACGTGTAGTCAGCGCCCGAGGCCCGGCGCCGGGCCGGTGATCCACAGGTCGTCGATGGCGGGAAGCACGTCGTCGCGGCCGGCGAGGTCGACGATGTCGCGGTCGGCGGTCGGCGCCAGCGCGCGGTAGTCGTAGCCCTCGGCGCTGATGCCGCCGTAGTCCGACACGGTCGCGCGGAAGCTGGCGTCGGGGACGACCGACGCGAGCACCGCGGGCAGCGGCGGGAACCCGAGGTAGGTCCGGTCGCCGGGCGCGATGATCGTGAAGCCGACGTCGGTGCCGCCCGACGGATAGACGCCGCGGATCGCGACCAGCGTCGGCCGGCGACCGTCGCCGTTGTACTCCCAGCTCGCCGAGGTCGAGGCGATACTGCGGAACGACGGCGCGGCCATGAACGGCGGCATCGTCGCGCCGAGGTCGAGCTGCGCCGTCAGACGCTGGCCCTCGAAGCGTCGCAGGTTGGAGACGTTGCTGATCGGCCCGATGCCGTCGAGGGTGGTCCGCACCACCGTGCGTTCGCCGACCGGGACGATCGGCAGCCTCACGGTGACCACCGCGCTGCCCGGGGTGATCGCGCGCGACCGCGCCGACGACGACATCAACCCCTCTTGCAGCGTGTGCGTCACCTGGATCGTCAGCACCTCGGGCGGGATGCTGGTGACGCTCACGGTCGCGATCGCCGGCGGGAACAGGGCCGGCACGTCGATCTCCTGGCCGAAGACGGTGCGCAGATCGATGCCCTGACGGACGCCGTACGCGAGGAGCTCGTCGTCGAAGCCGAACGCGGTCGAGACGATGGTCGCGTCGGCGATCGCCGCGCACTGCCGCACCGACACGAAGGCGCTGGTCGCGCCGAAGCCGCGATCGTCCGAGCACGACAGCGCGAACTGATGGGTCGCGGCCGCGGGGTGAGGCGGCTGGGTCAGCGTCAGCGAGCCGACCGGCGGCGGAAAGACGAACGCGGCGATCGGCGCGCCGACCGCGAGCTCCAGCCCCGGATCGATGCCGGCGAGCGCGGTCAGGTGCTGCCGCACGCCGAACGGCTGGGTGCGCAGCACCAGCACCAGCGTGTCGGGCATGACCGTCGCGCGGGCGACGCCGAGGTCGTCGGTCGTGGTCTCGATCATCGCGCCATCGGGCCCGACGAACACGACCGGCGCGCCCGCGACGAGCAGCCCGGGCGCGAGCAGGCCGCGGACGGTCACGGTGACCGGGCCGGGCCCGCCGTCGACCGGAGGCTGGAACGGCGGCGCCATCGGCGATCGGCGCACCATCGTCACCGCCGCAGCCGACGATCGCGAGCGTCGCGACTGCCGCGAGCGCGAGCGTCCTCACCGCGGGGATCGCCGTCGACGGGCGCCGAGCCCGAGCCACGCCAGCCCGACCAGCACCGACATCGCCAGCGATCCGCCCGGCGCCGCCTCGGCGCCGCAGCAGCCGCTGCGCGCGGTGCGCGGCGACGTCGTCGGCCCGGTGCTCGGTCCGTCGGGCATCGCGTCGATCGGCGCGATCGGCGTGAGCGGCCCGGCGTCGACCACGGGGGCGCTGCCGACCGCGCTCGCCAGCGCGACGTCGGCGCTGATCGCGCACGCGGCGTCGAGGGCGAACACCCGCGGCCGGCCGCTGATCTTCGTCCCCGCGCCGCTGGTGGCGACGGTCACCGCGCAGCCGTCGCCGTCGCGGGTCGCCGCGATCATCGCGTCGGCGCCGGTCGGCCCGTCGAGGACGACGTGGCGCGCCGCGGCCGGGCCGCGGTAGCGCAGCCCGTCGCCGCCGCCCGCGATCACCGCGAAGCCGGCCTCGGCCTTCGCGGTCGCGATCACCGTGACGTCACCGTCGCGCTTCGCGGCCAGGGTCGGCAGCGTGCCCTTGGCCGGCCCGACGTCGATCGCGTGGATCGCGGTCATGTCCGGGCCGGGCACGGTCAGCCGCCAGTCCTCGACGGCAAACCGCGCCGCCGCGCAGTTGCCGCGCTCCCAGCCGGGATCGAAGCAGCTCGATCGCTTCACCGCGACGTGGCTCGGCTTGCCGCCGCTGGCCCACAACATCTGGATCCGCGCGGTCGACTTGCCGACCGGACCGACCGCGGTGGTGCCGGTCACCGCGAGCTTCGCCAGCGTGCGGAACCGCAGGTCGAGGCCGCGCGCCGGATCGCCGCTGCTCGCGCGATCGATCACGATCGCGGTGGCGCCGCCGCCGTCGCGACGATCGGCCCACGGGATCACGATCAGATCGCGCTGCGCCGCTGGCACGTCGCTCGGCCGATCCTGGAACTTGTACTGATCCTCGTAGTCGCAGCGGGTCGCGACGATGCCCGACGCGGTCTGCTGCTTCCACGCGAAGCCGGTGCGCTCGCTCCACCACGCCTGGCTCGGCTTGTACTCCTCGGGCAGGTGCTTCGACACCACGGTCGGCGCGTTGCTGGTGAGCGTCGACAGCGTGCCGTACGGGCTGGGGTCGACGATGATGTCGTCGGCGCCGCGCGACAAGACGAAGTTGCCGGCGTTGGGATGCGAGTGATCGACGTCGATGGTGTGGTTGCACTGGCTCACCGTCCAGATCGCGTCCTTGCTCCAGTCGGTGCGCGCGAAGAAGCTGCCGACGCCGCGCGCCAGGTAGGTCAGCGGCCAGTCGGCCCGCGGCGTCGCCACCGCCGCCACCGTCGACGCCTCGGCGAGCGCGCCCCAGATCGGGAAGTCGAGCTTGGCGCGCGGCAGGCGCTCGAGCTCGGCGGCGGCCCACGACTTCGCCTCGCGCGACGCGTCGCCGACCAGCACCGCGGCGAGGTTGTTGGGGTTGGGCGGCAGGTTCGCCGACTCGGCCTGGGTGTCGCCGCCGACGAAGATGCCGCCGCCCGGCGACATCGCGTAGACGTAGCGGCGCAGCACGCCGTCGAGCCACGGCTGGACCCGCTCGAAGCGCACACCCTGCGCCGCCATCGCCCGCGCCGCCGCCGCGTACGACACCACCGACAGCGGTGCGTACTGCCAGCCCTCGCCCCAGTCGCCACCGTCGAGGACGCCGCCCTCGGCCAGCGCCTTCGTCATGTCCTTGCCCCACAGCTCGTCGGCGACCAGCCGCCACAGCAGGTCGGACTCGCGATCGCCCTCGTTGGCCTCGGCGATCGCGATCAGCGTCACCGCGAGCAGGTAGCCCGCGTGGTAGTTCGTGCTCGGGCTGCGGGCGCGGTAGCCGTTCGCCAGGTACCAGGTCGTCCACGCCGCCCACCGTTGCCGCGCCTTCGCCTTCCACGCCGCGGTCATGCCGGGGTGATCGTGCAGCCAGTCGTAGGCGATCGCGGTGTACGGACCCTCGGCGCGGATCGCGAAGCCGCTGTCGCGGTTCGCCGCCTTGTCGCCGCCGGCGCCGTCGCCGACCACCGCCAGATCGTCGAGCAGCGCCTTGAAGTAGACGAGCGCGGTCTTGGCGTGGGCGTCGTCGTTGGTCGCGGCCCACGCGATCAAGCAGGTCTGCAGGTAGCGCGCCCAGTCGAGGCCCATGTAGAGGTCGCGCTGGTGCTCCTTGGGATCGGCGGTGATCTGCTTGCAGGTCGCGACCGCGGCGTTGACCACGGTGCCGCTCTGCTTGGCCTGGGCCTTCCAGGTCGCGCGGATCTTGTCGTCGAGGAACAGCCGCGGGTGTGGGCCCGACGGGATCTTGGCGATCGCCGGCTGGGCGGCGGCGCCGCGCGGCGCGAGGGCGATCCACACCACGGCGATCAGGAGCAGCCTTCGCGTCGTCATCGACCGCGAAGATAGCGCACGGATCGCCCTACTGAAGCTTCATCGGCGCGGTGACCGCGCGGATCGTCGGCCGCGCATCGGGCGTGCGCTTGCGGATCCGATCGATTCGCACCCAGTAGAACACCGCGCGCTTGAGCTGCCAGCGCTCGTCGTCGTGGCGCAGATCGTGGCCGCCGTAGCTGGCGCGCTCGCCCGGGAACGTGAGGGTCGCCACCGGGGCGCCGAACGAGTCGTCGCCGATGAGCCAGCCCTCGCCCTCCGACGGCGGCGACCGGATCACGCCGAACACGATCACGCCGCCGTCCTTGCCGCGCGACGCGGCGCGGTAGCCCGACGGCGCGGGCGCGGCGCCGAGCTGGTGGCCGGGCGCGGCGGGAGGATCGGGCGGCGCCGGCGGCGCGGCGGTGGTCAGCTCGGTGATCGCGTCGGCCTGCCAGTACCAGCGACGCTGGCTGTCGAGCGCCCACGCGCCGCGAACCGCGAGGCGCGCGCCCTCGGCTGGCGGCGTACCCGCGATCGCGATCCGCACGCCGAGCGCGCCGTTGCCCTCGGTCTCGTCGACCAGCCAGCGGATCGCGCCGCGCGCGCCGGGGGCGATCGCCTCGCCGCCGAGCCGGCCGACGATCACCGCGCCCTGACCGCGCCGCGCCAGGTAGCGATCGCGATCGACCACCGCCTGCCAGGCCGGGATGCCACCCGCGACGCCCGACAGGCCATCGGGATCGTCGGTCGTCGCGCCGTCGGGCGCGGTCACGGCGCCGCCGTCGCGCAGCGGATCGATCGGCTCGGTGCGCGCCGGCGTCGCCTCGCGGCGCTCACCGCAGGCGGCGACGACGACCAGCGCGACCAGCGCACGCGCGATCACGACGGCCCCGGCAGGTCGGTCGGCACGCCGCCGGTCAGCTCGAGCAGGTGGCGATGCAAGCGCACGCTGGCACAGAAGCCGCGCGGATCTTCGCGGCGCGCCGCGGTGCGCAGGATGCGCGAGCGCGCCGACAGCGCGACGACCTGGCGATGGGGATCGTCGGCGGGCAGGACCTCGGCGGTCGCGAGCGCGAGCAAGGACAGCGCCGCGGGCTCGGCACGATCCGACGCGCGCCGCGCCTTCTCGAGCTGGGCGCGGGCCGCGACGTCGTCGCCACGGCGACCCGCGGCGCGAGCCAGGCTGGCGTAGATCGCGGTGCGGCGGTGCAGATCGCCCGTGCGCTCGGCCACCGCCAACGCGCCGATCGCCAGGGCCTCGGCGCGGCGCGAGTCGCCCGCAGCGCCGCGCTCGAGCAGCCAGAACGCGTGGACGCACGCGACGTCGACCCGCGGCGCCACCGCGAGGCGATCGAGGGCGATCTGATCGAGCTGCGCGATCGCGCCGTCGAGATCGCCGAGCTCGGCGGCGGCGGCGGCGCGACACACCTCGGCGAGGGCGGCGACGTCGTGCATCGCCAGCGCGGTCGCGGCGTGGAGCGCGGCCTCGGCGCACGACCGCGCCTCGGCGGGTGCGCCGAGCGCCAGGTAGATCGCGGCGAGCGTGCACGACTGCTCGGCCTGCTCGCCGACCCGTCCGAGATCGCGCGCCATCGCCCGGGCCTTGATGGTCTGGTGCAGCGCGCTCTCGAGATCGCCGGCCGCCGACGCCGCGAAGCCCTGGGCGCGGATCGCGTCGAACTGCGCGGTGCGGTGACGGAAGCCGCCGCGCGCGGCGCGATCGGCGAAGCCGCGGGCCCGCGGCACGTCACCGCGGCGGAGCGCGGCGTGGGCGCCGACCGCGAGCAGCCGCGCGACCTCGCGATCGTCGTCGGCGCGCTCGGCGCTCGCCAGCGCGGTCTCGATGTCGTCGAGCACCGCCTCGACGCGAGCGGAGCTGTCACCCGGAGAGCTCATCACCACGGGACCCCGTTCGAGCATGCGTCGATCACGGCGTGCTACGCACCGGGTTCTGGGTTATCAGCCAGACGCAAGTGCCCGGGCCGCGTTGAAGGCGCGCGGGAGGCCGAGCGGCGTCGCGCGGAGCTGGAGGATCAGGAAGTCGCCATCGGTCGTGATGCCGGTGACGTTCACCACCGGCGTCAGCGTCTCGAGCACGCGGCGCACCTTCTCGTTCTGCCGGATCTTCGGGTTGCGCATCAGGTCGAGGACCATGATGTCGTCCTGGGCCTCGACCAGCACGTCGGGCTTCTTCGGCATGAACTTGAGCAGGTTGCCGGGCTTCGACAGATCGAGCGCGCCGCTCTTGATCAGCGCCGCGACCGGGGTCAGCGCGTCGCCCAGCACCTTGAGGTCGATGTTGGCGATGCGGATCTTCACCCGCAGCTGCTCGGGCGCGACCTCGATCTGCTCGACCTTGATCG
>JAYTAJ010001011.1:0-6591 GCA_043737575.1 Myxococcales bacterium
TGCTCGAGCGCCGCCTGGCGATCGTCGCCGGGCGTGAACTCCATCGCGGTGTAGCTCGGCCCGCCGATCACCTCGAACGCCATCGTCCCGAGATCGTGCAGGAGGCCGCACAGGAACGGATCGGGCCCCGCGGCGCCGCGGCGTCCTCGCGCCAGGCCCTGGCAGGTGAAGGCGATGCGCAGCGAGTACGCGAGCAGCGTGCGGCTGAACGCGGTGCTGCGGCCGGCGAGCTGCGCGGTGACGACGACGCGGCGCAGCTGATCGATGCCGAGCACCTGCAGCGCGGCGGCGATGTCGCGGACCGGCCGCGCCGCGAACGCGGGTGACGACGCCAGCCGCACGATGCGCACCACCAGCCCGGTGTCGGCCGCGAGGGCCTGGGCCAGCTCGCGCCACGACGCGTCCTTGGCGAGCAGCGCGAGCACCCGCTGGACCACGACCGGCGCGGGCGCGCTCAGCTCGAGCTGATCGACCGCGCTCTCGAACGGGGTGAGATCGATGACGGTGTTGGAGACGATGGAGACGACCTGCATGATGACCTAGACCGCCGCGACGGCGTGAGGGGTGGCGCCGCGGACCCCGACCAGGATCTCGACGAGCTTGGCGGGGACCATCGGCTTCAAGAGGTACGCGCGCACGCCGGCGGCGCGGGCCGCGACCACCGACTCGCGGGCGGTCACCGCCGAGACGACGACGACGATCGGCGCGAGGCCGTGACGAGCCAGGGCCTGCAGCACCTGGAGCCCGCCGAGGCGCGGCAGCACCAGATCGACGGTGACGTGGGTCGGTTTCAGACGGCAGGCCTGGGCGACGCCGTCGAGGCCATCGCTGGCGACGCCGAGGACCGGGATGCCCGCGACGACGCACGCGGCGATCAGCTCGCGGGTCGTGGCGGGGGACTGTTCGATGATCAAGACGCCGTTCATCCGTGACCTCCAGACGCGCAGACCCGGATCACTTCGCTGGTGGTGGTCTCCCGGGCGAACAGCCGCTTCAACCCCGCGGTGCGGAGCTCGGCCATGCCGCCCGCCACCGCCATCGCGTGCAGCTGCGACGCGCCGACGCCACCGACGATGGCCTCGCGCATCGGACCGTCGACGATCAGCAGCTCGATGATCGGGATGCGGCCCTTGTAGCCGCTGCCGTCGCAGCGCGGACAGCCGCGGCCGCGGGCGAAGCGCAGGCCGGGCTCGTGGGCCAGGGCCGCGAAGCCGGGGCCGAGCGTGCGCAGCTCGTCCTCGGTCGGCTGGTAGTCGAACGCACAGCCGCTGCAGATCTTGCGGATCAGGCGCTGCGCGACGATGGTGTTGACCACCGCGGCGACCAGGAACCGTGGCACGCCCATCTCACACAGCCGCAAGACCGAGCTGGCGGCGTCGTTGGTGTGCAAGGTCGACAGCACCAGGTGGCCGGTCAGCGCCGCCTCGGCGGCGATGAGGCCGGTCTCCTGATCGCGGATCTCGCCGACCAGGATGACGTCGGGATCCTGGCGCAAGATGGCGCGCAGCGCGGTCGGAAACGTCACGCCGCGCTTGGGGTTGATCGGGATCTGGTTGAGCGACTCGAGCTCGTACTCGATCGGATCCTCGACGGTCACCGCGTTGATCTCGGACGTCGCGCAGGCGCGCAGCATCGCGTACAGCGTGCTGGTCTTGCCCGACCCGGTCGGTCCGGTGACCAGCAGCATGCCGTGGGGGCGATGGGCCTCGGCGAGCAGCCGCGGCACCAGCTCGCGATCGAGGCCGAGATCCTCGAGGGTCGACCGCTCGCGACCGGCGCTGAGCAGGCGGATCACGACCTTCTCGCCGCGGGCGACCGGGATGCACGAGATGCGCAGATCGAGATCGGCGCCCTGGCGGCGCAGGCGGACCCGGCCGTCCTGGGGGACCCAGCGCTCGGAGATGTCGAGCTGGGCCATGACCTTCACGCGCGACACCACCATCGGCGACAGCGCCGCGGGGTAGCGCGGCCCTTCGCGGAGGACGCCGTCGACGCGGAACCGGACCCGCAGGTGCTGGGCGCCGGTCTCGATGTGGATGTCGCTGGCGCCGACCGAGATGCCGTGGGCGAGCAGGCGATCGACCAGCTGCACCGCCTTGCCCGACTCGCCCTCTTCCTTCAGCCGCGCCAGCTCGGCGGCGCTGAGGTCGCCGAGATTGTCGGCGCCGACGTGCTCGAAGTCGACCGCCTGATCGCGCAGGTAGATCTTCTCGTGCGCCGACGCCAGGGCCGACGGCGCGACCACGACGGTCAGGACCGGGGCGCCGAGCAGGCGACGGACGTGATCGAACGCCGACAGCTCGGTCGGATCGGAGATCGCGAGGTAGACCTCGCCGCCGGTGTTGCACAGCGGCAGGAGCTGGTGGCGACGCGCCAGCTCCTCGGGCACCTTCGCGGTCAGCGCGCGATCGATCGTGAAGTCGGCGATCTGGACCGCGGCGAGGCCGAAGTGCGACGCGATGCGCTCGACCCAGTCGGCCTCGCTCAGCGCGTTGGCCTCGACCAGCGCCCAGCCCGGCCGCGGCTCGGGGCCGGTGCGGCGACGCAGCAGATCGTCGAGCATCGGCGCCGACAGCTTGCCCTCGGCGATCAGCTGCTGCCCGAGGCGACGCGCGACGACCGCGGCGTTGCCTGCGGGCGCCGCGGTGCGGGCGATCGCGGCGCTCACGGCTGCTCTCCGAACAGCGCGTCGAGCGCGTCTTGATCCTGGACGTCGTTGACCGCGGGGGTGGTGGCGCCGCCGCGGTTGATCGCGAGCAGGAGCGAGGGCAGCGTGTCGGGCGTCGCGGGGACCACCGCCGCGGCGCGCGCGCGCGACTCCACCGCCGCCGGGGCCTGGACCGCGGCCGGCCGATCGCTCCGCGGCGCGAGGGCGCGGGCACAACCGCCGCACCAGGCGTCGTCGAGCTCGTTGCCGAATCCGCAGCCGCTGCACGGCCGGACCAGCACCGCGCGACATTGGCCGCAGAACCGTCGGCCGATCGCGCCGACGTGCTGGCAGGTCGGGCACGTACGTTGCCCGCTGATCGAGTTCGAGATGCTCACACGGTCTGGGTCGACCGCGCGCGCGAGCTGTCGAGGGCGCTACGGCGTCGCGACGGGGGCCGCGACCGGAGTCTCGGTGTAGCGGGCCGGCGAGTCGGGCTTGATCTGATCGGCGCTGATGGATTCGCGGGCGACCCGCGCGCACGTCGCGACCTTCTCGTTGTCGGTGAAGCTCGGGCCGCCGCGGACCGCGATCACGCACTTGGTGTCGCTGTCGTAGAACTTGAACGAGTCGATGTCGAACTCGCCCTGGGGCCGGGTCTCGCGGCACGCGAAGCCGCCGGTCGAGCTGTCGTCGGGCGTGCGCGGCTCGCTCGGGGTCGCCTGGCACCGCGACCGGAACTTGGCCTCGTCCTCGACGATCCAGCAGTACAAGGTCACGTTGCACAGCTCGTCGCCCGGGATGACGCCGAGGCGGCCGTTCTTCTTGATCAGCTTCTCCTGGGCCTTGGCGTCGGGCCGGAGCCCGCCGCGGATCAGCGAGCACGACGCCGTCGCATCGAGCATCGTGCCGGTCGAGTCGCGCACCGTGAGCGGATCGAGCTCGCCGAGGGCCTCGGTGTAGACCGGCGGATCCATCAGCTGGTCGCAGCGGACCTTGGTGCCCTGCGCGACCGGCGCCTTGACCCGATCGACCGGCTTGATCGCGGCGGCCTGCTTCTTGGTCTCGATCTCGGCCTCGCGCTTGGCTTCCTTCGCGCCTTCTTCGGCGGCGTTACACGCGGCGGCGGCCAGGGCGACGAGGGTGAAGGCGGCGAGAGTGCGCATGCGGCGCGCACGTTACCCCGAAATCGATCGGCGTCGTGCGCTCCCGACACACCTGTCGCTACCACCGACGATCGCGACGCAACGCGTGATGGCGGCGAGCCGCGACCGCGACGACCGACAGCGTGCCCTCAGGTTGTCCACAAGGGTGTCCGGAGCGACGACGATCGCAAGCGCGGCGCGTGGTTGCAGTCCGCGCGCTTGCGGCGATCGCGGACGTGGCACACCGACTGCAATATGGTTTCCTCGTCGGCGGCCGAAACGGTTCGCTGAGTCTGATGGACCTCGTCGGCGTGTGACCGGGCAACCGGGACCACGATGGCAGGTCGGAAATCTCGAACGGGAGGATGATCTAGAGATAGAGCATCGACGCTGTCGGTCGATCGATACGCCAAGGCCAGCGCGTGCAGCACTCGAGCGGTGCGCGACAAGGTCACGGGTGGAGCCGCTGTTCACAGCAGAGGCAAGATCGGTAGCAAGAGTCCGAAGGAGACGAAAGCGCGATGGGACACGGGCGATGGCCTGGGCTAACCCCCCGGGTGGCGCTGCGGATCCCGACCTGGAACGAGGTCCTGAGGTCGACGCGACGTGGCTTGGCGTCGTCGGGCAACCGGCGACAGAGACACGGCGCCAACGGCGAGAGGACATGGCCACCGACGAGGTGGTGCAGCTAGGTCGGGGGAGGAACCCCGGAGCGGAAATCCTGGACGTGGCAGCAGGGTGAAATAGATCTGCAAGGTACAGCGAGGAGTAAGCCGTCGAGAGCGTGCGAAACGCTGCGGACGGAACTGAGGTGAGCCGGGATGCTCGCCGTGAGTGGACTCGCTGGATTGACGCCGCGAAGAGGAACGAAACCCCAAGGAAGGCGCTCGAAGCTCGAGGCGCGCAAGCGCACCCAGTCAGGGCCGACGCGGACACAACGTACTCTGGAGGAGAGCCAAGCCCACACGAGGATGAACCTGGCATCTAATCGATGACAGGGGCCGGTATCGCTCGAAAGACCATCACGGTCCGCCAGAAATGGCGAGGCATCGATGGGAGCGGCGCAACCCAACAGCGCCGATACGACGATACTCACAACACTCGACAGGGCGGTCAGCTCCACGAGAGGCAGTCGGCAGCACGGTGACGCGCTGCAGACCACGGTGACCACGCTCGCGATTCTTCGAAGGGGACAGCATCAGACTCGGCGGCCGGTTTCGGCCGCCGACTTGCTTTTCGGGGGACAGGATCCGGGTTGCCAGACCCGCGAGACCGCTGCTGAATTCCGGCCTGCCGCGTCAGCGACGGCCGCGCGGACGACCGAGCGCCGCCTCGACGACGGGGCGCAGCGGCTCGACCAGCTCGGGCGCGCAGATCAGGCGGATGACCGCGGTCGGCTGACCGAGCGGCATGTCCTCGAGCAGGCGGCCGAGGGTGACCGCGCCGTAGCGGGGATGATCGACGACGTGCAGCTCCTCGTCGTCGGCGGCGGCGTAGCCGATCTGCCGCGTCGTATCGATCGCGAGGTACGCGCGCGCCGCGGTCCCGAACCGCGTCTCGGCGACCGCGAGCGCGGGCTCCCAGATCCGATCGGTGACCTTGGCGTCGTCGCCGAGCTCGAACGTCTTGAACAGCCGGCGATCGACCAGCCGCGCCGACAGATCGCGCAGCACCGCGTCGGTCGCCGGCTCGCCGAACCCGCGGCCGGCCCACGCGTCGAGCGCCGCGGTGACCGAGGTGTCGTGCAGCCGCAGGTAGTCGTCGACCGGCAGCGCGACGCCGCGCGCCAGCTGCGCCGCCGCGGGCAGGCCGGGCGGCTCGGCGCCGACCCGCGCCAGCTGGGCGTAGCGCTCGAACACCTTGATGAGCATCCACTCCGCCGCCCGCACCGTCTTGTGGTGATAGACCTGCGCGTACATATAGGAGCGCGCGAACAGGTACTGCTCGACCGCGTACATGCCGCGGCGATAGTCGATCACCAGATCGCGCGGATCGTCGGCGCCGACCCGGACGTCCTCGACCGCGAGCGCGTGCAGGATCCAGTCGAGATCGTAGGTCGCGTAGCCCGCGCCCGAGTAGTGGCCGTCGCGCAGGAGGTAGTCGAGCCGATCGACGTCGAGCTGCGACGACACCAGCTTGCGCGCGAACGCCGGCAGGTACTGCTTGGTCCAGAACCGCCCGAGGGTGTCGGCCAGCCCGGGCGCCAGGGTCTCGAGCGCGTCGTGCAGCTCGGCGTCCTCGGCGACGATGCGGCCACCCCAGCGCTCGTGATCGGCGCCCGGGAACGCGTGCTCCCAGGCGTGGGAGAATGGCCCGTGGCCGACGTCGTGGCACAGCGCCGCGACCTTCACGTGCAGCGCCAGCTCGGGCTCGAGCCGCAGCTGCCGCGTCACCCGCTGCGCGATGTGCAGCGCGCCCAGCGCGTGGGAGAAGCGCGAGTGCTCGGCGCCGGGATACACCAGCCACGCCATGCCCATCTGCTTGATGCGGCGCAGGCGCTGCATCGCCCGGGTCTCGAGCAGCTCGGCGATCGGGCGATCGTCGCCGCGCAGCTCGATGAGGCCATGGACCGGATCGCGGAAGACACGGTCGCGCACGGGGCGAACGTCGGCCGGCCCGGTGCCGATGTCAACTTCCGGGCCGAGACCGCGTGCTATCTGTCGGCCATGATCCAGCGCCGCGTCGAGCGGATCGAGGTCGCGACCGGCACCCGCCGCGCCGACCTCGACGCGATCGTCGACGAGGCCGCCCTCGTCATCGCCGCCCGCGGCGAGCCGATCGCGACGATCATGCGCACGC
>JAYTAJ010001012.1:0-2886 GCA_043737575.1 Myxococcales bacterium
CCCCGCCGAGGTCGATGTACCGCGCCGCGACCGAGTCGACGTGCTTGTCGCAGCCGTCCATGACCTCGGCCATGTACAGCGGGCGTGGCTCGACGCCGATGATCGACGCGCGCGAGACCTTCACGACCTCCTTGCCGTGCTCGCGCAGGTAGCGGCGATCGGCCTCGGTGAACTGCACCGTGGCCGCGAGGCGATGGTCGTCGACGAGCACGTGGCAGGCCATGCCCCCGGTGTTGTCGTCGAACACCGCGACGACCTCGCCCTTGTGCGCCGCGATCGTGGCGAGGGCCTGCGCGCGTCCGCTGGTGAACAGCTCCTCGTCGCTCATCTCGACCTCCTCGGGGACGCCCTCGGCGCGGTTGCCGGACGCGCCGGTCTCGGCGCCCTCCTGGGGATGCTGCGCCGCGAGCAGCTTGCGCTCCTCGGGGGTGGCCTTGCGCTTCTGCACGGTCGGCGGCGGCGGCGGGAAGAACTCGGCCTCGGTGACGACCGGCAGATCCTTGACGTTGCCATCGCCGTCGATCATCGCGCCGGCCGCGATCGACAGCTTGCCGATCGGCAGCTTGCCGACGGTGTAGCGGTAGAGGTTGTGCGAGTCCTTCAGCACGTTGAAGTCGACGGTGATGCTGCCCGTGCCCTCGAGCACGACCTCGCCCTTCACGACCATCGTCAGCGCGCCCATCACCTGGTCCTCGGTGTTGTCGAGCTGCCCGGAGAACGTGACCCCGATCGCCGCCTTGGCCTCGATCGCCAGCTCGGCGCCCGCGGTCAGGCTCATCATGTTGGCGACGCCGACGCCCGCGCTCAGCTTGATCGCGCCCTTGGCCTCGGCGGCGACCTCGCCACCGCCCGATGCCACCAGCGTCAACCGCTCGGCGTCGTCGAGGCGCGGGCCGTAGGCCTTGCCCTTGGTCGCCATGACCTTGGCGTTGACCTTGGCGCCGAGGCCCGCCTCGATGCTGCCCGACAGGCCCGCGACCGCCCCGGGGACGACCTGCACCTGCTGGCCGTACTCCTTCTTGATGAACTTGTGCTCGACGCCCTTCGAGAACGCCGCGTTGCCCGACGGTCCCTCGGCCCACGAGAAGCCGAGGCTGCCTCCGAGCTGGGGCAGGATCGGCACGTTCACGCTCTTGTCCGTCATGCTCGGCAGCTTGGCTTTCGGCTTGTCGGCTTTCTCGCCCTCGCCGTCGGCGGGCGCCTCGGCCTCGCGCGCGATCTGCGCCGCGCCGCCGCCACCGACCGCGAACGCCGCGCCCGCGACCATCGCGTCGGCCGCGCGATCGGCTTCGACCTCGGCGGCGTCGTGGGGCGTCGAGACCTCGAGCTTGTGCTGGCGGCTCGGCGCGGCGCCGTCCTGCTGCACGGTGTGCGCGACCTCGTGGGCGAGCAGGTGCAAGCCGAACGGATCGTCGGGCTGGTACTTGCCGGCGCCGAAGTGGATGTCGTTGCCGACGGTGTAGGCCTGGGCGCCGACCGCCTGGCTGGCAATGGCCGAATCGCTGCTGCGGTGGATCCGCACCGCCGACAGGTCGGTGCCGAGCGAGCCCTCGAAGCGCGCCCGCAGATCGTCGCGCAACGGCTCACCGCTCGACGCGGCGGCGCGATCGATCGCGGCGTCGGCGCCGGCCGCGACGCCGTTGTCGTCGCGGGGACCGTACGCGACGCGATAGATGATCGGCCGCGGCGCCAGGCCCTGCGTCATCGAGCGCTTGCCCGGGGCGGGTGACCACGGCGCCGCGGTCGCGACGGTCGGGTCGAGGTCGAGCTCGGCGAGGCGGGTCTTGGCATCCATGGGAACCAGACCGAGCCGGTCGGCGATGTGACGCGAATTTCGGTACGCTCGCGGTGTGACCCCGGACGAGACCGACCTGCGCGCTCGCTGCGACGCTGGCGCCTACGACGCAGCGATGACCGCGGCGGTCGAGCGCTACGGCCACGAGCTGTTCGGCTTCTTGATCGGCCTGTCGGGCGATCGCGATCGCGCGGGCGACGTGTTCAGCGCGATGTGCGAGCGGGCGTGGCGGGCCCTGCCGAAGTTTCGCTGGGACAGCTCGCTGCGGGTGTGGCTCTACACCATCGCGCGCCACGAGTTCCTGCGGGTGGCGACGCGCGATCACCGCCGGGTGCCGCTGTCGGTGGTGCCGTCGGTGGCCGACGCGATCGTCGCGGTCCGCACCGCGACCGCGCCGCACCTGCGCACCGAGGTCAAGGAGGCGTTCGCGGCGATCCGCGCGGCGCTCGCGCCCGAGGATCACATGCTGCTCGGGCTGCGGCTCGATCGCGGCCTGGCGTGGAGCGAGATCGCGCGGGTCCTCGGCGACGGCGACCCGGCGCACCTCGGGCGCGACGCGGCGACGCTGCGCAAGCGCTACGAGCGGGTGAAGGCGCGGCTGAAGGAGCTGTCGGCCGAGCTGCTCCGCGACGACGCCTGACTGTTACCATCGGGCGTGGACGATCGTGACGACGACACCACGGGTGGGGCCCGCGGCGATCTGCTGCGGCGGCTGCTCAACATGGGCGCGCGGCCGCCGCCGCCGACCTTGACCGCGGGGCAGCTGATCGGCGACGACTTCCGCATCGAGCGCAAGCTCGGCGCGGGCGGCATGGGCGTGGTCTACCTCGCGCGCGATCTGCGGCTGCACCGCGACGTCGCGATCAAGTTCCCGACCGCGGCGCTGGCCGAGCGCGGCCAGATGTTGCTGCGCGAGGCGACCACGCTCGCCAAGCTGATCCACCCGAACGTCGTCACCGTCTACGAGGTCGGGACCTGGAACGCCCACACCTTCGTCGCGATGGAGTTCGTCCGCGGCGGCACCGCGCGGAGCTGGCTCGGCGCCGCGCCGCGCACCGCCCGCGCGATCCTCGGCCTGTACGTCGACGCCG
>JAYTAJ010001013.1:0-15004 GCA_043737575.1 Myxococcales bacterium
AGCTCCATCACCAGGAAGCTGCGGCCGTCGTCGGTGGTGCCGGCGTCGGTGACCTCGACGATGTGATCGTCGCCGATCGCGCTGGCGGTGCGGGCCTCGCGCTGGAACCGCGCGACCACCTCGTCGTCGTCGGTGTACTTGTCGAGCAGGAGCTTCACCGCGACCCGCTTGCCGAGCCCGAGGTGATCGGCCTCGTACACCACGCCCATGCCGCCCTTGCCGACGCGGCGCACCAGCTGGTAGCGCCCGCTGATCACGACGCCGATCAGTGGGTCGATGGCGGGGTCAGGGCGCACGCGGGCATCATCCTAGCAGTCGAGGTCTGGCGGTGCAGGCAAGAACGCTGCTGTCGCTCACGCCGGAGGCTCGCCCGGGACCACGATGTCGTCGACCCCGTCGTCGGGCGGCTTCTCGGCGTGGCGGTAGATCAACGTCTGCTGGCCGCCGCGGCGGCCCTTGGCGTGATCGCCGCGATCGGTGGGGCCGACCCCGGGCGGCACCTCCCACGGGATCTCGAGATTGGGAAAATCGTGCGCGACCTCGAACATGTAGCGGGCCCACAGCGGCACCACCGTCATGTACGCGGCGTCCTGCTTGCCGAGCTCGCGGATGCGCTTGTCGTCGCCGAGCCACGTGGTCGTGATCAGCCGCGACGTGAACGCGACGAACGACGTGTCCATCGTCGCGCTCGACGTGCCGGTCTTGCCCGCGGCGTGGAGGTCGGTGGCGCGCAGGGTCTTGGTGAAGCCGTACTTCACCATCTGGCCCATCAGCCGCGTGATCAGGAACGCGGTGCGGGCCGGGATCGCCTGCTTCGGCCGAGCGCCGGCGATGGCGGCGAGGCGATCGAGCCGGTCGCCGGCGGCCAGCATCGGGTCGTGAGGCACGGTGCGGTCCTCGACGATGTTGCCGTCGCGATCGAGGATGCGGCGGACGAACACCCAGTCGACCCAGCGGCCGTTGCGCGCGAAGATCGCGAACGCCCGGGTCAGCTCGTCGAGGTAGGTGCACGACGCGCCGAGCGCCAGCGCCTTGTCGGCGATGATCGTCGACGTGAAGCCGAGGCGGCGCGCCCACTGCTCGACGCGGTCGGCGCCGACCTCGCTGAAGATGCCGACCGACGGGATGTTCTTCGAGAACACCAGCGCGTACTCGAGCGTGACGTCGTTGTCGACGGTGCCGCCGAGGTTGGTCGGCGTCCACACCTCGCCCGTGATCGGGTCGACGATCGACACCGGCTTGTCGTAGAACATCGAGTCGAAGCCGAAGCCGTCGTCGAGCGCCGCCGAGTAGTAGATCGGTTTGTAGGTCGAGCCGGGCTGGCGACACGACTGCACCGTGCGGTTGAGCTCGCTGCGCGCGTAGTCGTGGCCACCGACCATCGCCGCGACGTAGCCGCTGCGGTGATCGGCGGTGAAGATCGCGCCCTGGGGATGCGGCACCTGCTCGAGCTGCACGACGTCGGCGTTCTTGGCGTCCCACGCGCTGTGGTCCTGGCCCTGGTGCCAGGCCGGGTTGATCTTGTCGGGCATGTAGAACTCGCGATAGCGCGTGTGGGTCCGGATCTCGCGGCGCACCCAGATCACGTCGCCGCGCTTGAGCGCCCGGGTCGCGCAGCCGATCTCCTTGTCGTTGTGCGAGTCGGTCGCGCTCCAGGTCGAGGCCCAGCGCAGGTTGCGCAGCGGCAGCGTCAGCCGGCGATCGCCGATCAGCACCTCGCCGCCGCTACAGTCCATGGCGTCGACGATCGCCAGGTAGCGGCGCTCGGGATCGAGCGGGCCGTCGCCGTACCGCTCCTTCATCCGCTGCAACAGCGTGTCGCGGGCCGGACCGTCGACGTACCACTCGGGGCCGCGCCAGCCCTGGCGCTTGTCCTGCTTGCGGGTGCCGTAGTCGACGTTCTCGTAGGCCGCGGCCTCGAACGACGGCTCGGCCGCGGTCTCGACGCGCAGCCCGCCGCTCATCATGCCGTCGAGGCCGATGTCGGGGTGGTTCACCAGATAGCGGCGAACGTGCTCGGCGTAGTACGGCATCCGCTCGGGGAAGACGTCCTTGTAGACGTTCAGGCGCAGCGGCTCGGCCTTGGCGGTGGCGGCCGCGGCGGCGTCGAGCTTGCCCCACCGCACCATCTGATCGAGCACGACGTTGCGGCGCTCGATCGCGCGCTCGGGGTGGACGATCGGCGAGAACGTCGACGGCGCCTTCGGCAGGCCGGCGATCAGCGCGGTCTCGGCCAAGGTCAGCTCGTCGAGGTCCTTCTGGAAGTAGCGGTGGGCCGCGGCGGCGACGCCGTAGGCGCCCGCGCCGAGGTAGATGTGGTTGAGGTAGAGCGACAGGATCGCCTGCTTCGAGTACCGGGCCTCGAGGCGGCGCGCCATGATCGCCTCGCGGGCCTTGCGCGCGATCGACTTGTCGTTGCCGAGGAACTGCTTGGCGACCTGCTGCGTGATCGTGCTGCCGCCCTGCGCGAAGTCGCCGGCGGTGAGGTTGGTCCACGCCGCGCGCGCGATGCCCTTGAAGTAGATGCCCTGGTGGGTGAAGAACTGGTGATCCTCGACCGCGACCACGGCGTCGATGAGGCGCGGCGGCAGCTGATCGTAGGGGGTCAGCTCGCGCCACTCCTTGGCGAACTCGCCGAGCTTGGTGCCGTCGGCGGCGTAGACGCGGGTCACCGCAGGCGCGACCTTCGCGTACGACGACAGATCCGGCGCCGGTGGCGTCGAGGTCGCGAAGTAGCGATAGGTGACGAGGGTCGCGAGCACGATGCCGGCGCCGAGCGCGACCGCGCCGAACAGGTAGAGCCGGCCGACCCAGAACACGACGCCGCCGTCGCTGCGGTTGCCGATGGCGACGCGCGGACGCACCGCCGGCGCGGAGGGAGGGGCTGTGCTGTCAGGGTCCGCCATGGCGCGCGAAGCGGGCAGCCTAGCAGATGATCATCGCGATCGACCCGCTGGAATACGTCCTGGTACGCTCGCGTTGTCGTGAGGTCCGCCGCGCTGTTTCTCGTCGCCGTGGCGCTGCTCGGCGGTGTCGCGTGGTGGCGGTGGCGTGGCGACGACGCGCCCGGGCCGGTGCCCGCGGGGATGCCCGCGCCGGTGGCGGTGCCGGTGCCGCGACCGGTGCCCGCGGTGCGCCCCGCGCTCGATCCGGCGATCGCCGCGCCGCTCGATCCGGTCGCGCCGCCGGCGCCCGACTCGGTGCCGTTCGAGCGCGAGGTCCGCGATCCCGGCTGGGCCGTCGATCAGGAGCGCGAGCTGAGGCTGCGCCTCGATCGCCTCGGCGTGACCGCGACGATCACCAGCGCCGAGTGTCGCCACCGGCTGTGTCGCCTCGACGTCGACGCGGCGACGGCCGCCGAGCTGTCGGCGCTGTACGGCGCGCTCGAGACGCCCGAGGGGCTCTACGGCTGGGCCGACGCGATCGTCCTCGGCGAGGTCGCGACCGATCGCGCGACCGGGAGACTCACCACACACGTCCTCGTGCAGTTCGATCGCTAGGGTTTGGCGCTGGCGTCACCCGGACGGGGTGTGGCGAGCTGCGACGCTTTCACGCTACGGTGCGACGAACGGTAGCTGCGTCGAGCGCGGTGTGAGGGACGGACGATCATGAACGCGCGAACCAAGCTTGATCGCCTCATCGCCGCGTCCGCGCTGGTGGTGGTCGTCATCCTCGTCGCGCGGAGCCGCGTCCACGCGCAGGTCGATGGCGGCGTTCCGCCACCGCCGATCGCCGAGCCTGAGCCCGAGCCCGAGGTCTTCGTCGACGAGGAGGACGCGCCGTTCCTGTCGAAGATCGACATCCACGGCTTCGTGAGCCAAGGCGGCTTCGTCTCGACCGCCAACGACTACATCGGCACGTCGTCGCGCGGCAGCCTCGCGTTCTTCGAGGCCGGGCTCAACGTCTCGACCCAGGTGGCCGAGCGGCTGCGCGCGGGGGTGCAGCTGTTCGCGCGGCGGGTCGGCGACTTCGACGATCCGGTGAAGGTCGACTGGGCGTTCCTCGACTACGCGTGGAATCCCCAGCTCGGCCTGCGCGCGGGCGTCATCAAGATTCCGCTTGGCCTGTACAACGAGTACCAGGACATCGACTCGGCGCGGCTGCCGATCCTGCTGCCGCAGGCGGTGTATCCGCTCAGCAATCGCGAGGCCGTGGTCTCCCACACCGGCCTGTCGATCTACGGCACCACCGCGCTGCCGGGCGCGGGCGAGCTCGAGTACCAGGCGTTCCTCGGCACGCTGACGATCCCGGCCAACGCGCTCCAGCTCATCGACGCGACGCTCGAGGGGATCGACACCAAGTACGTGACCGGCGCCCAGGTGTTCTGGCGACCGATCGAGGAGCTGCGGATCGGCGCCTCGTACCTGCGGGCGTCGATCGACTTCAACCTGAGGCTCGCGCCCGCCACCGTCGAGGAGCTCATCACGCTCGGCCTGGTACCGGCTGACTACGACGGCTCGCTGGTGGTGTCGCAGCGCCCGACCGAGGTCGCGATCGGATCGATCGAGTATGTCCGCGGCGACTGGCTGCTCGCCGCCGAGTACAGCCGCTGGCTCAAGCACCAGCAGACCAACCTGCCCGCGCTGGTCCCGGCCTTCGACGAGGACGCCGAGCGGTTCTACGCGCTCGCCGCCTACCGGCTGTCGCCGCGCGTCGAGGTCGGCGGCTACTACGCCGCGACCCACCTCGCCGTCGGCGATCGCGCCGGACGCGACCCGCAGTTCCCGGAGCGCCACCACGGCTTCCAGCGCGATCTGGCCGCGACCTTGCGCTACGACGTGAACGACCAATGGCTGTGGAAGCTCGAGGCCCACTTCATCGACGGCGCCGCGGACCTCACCGTGGACAACCGACCTGGCAGCGAGCGCTACTGGGGCCTGGCCCTGTTCAAGACGACGGTGACCTTCTGATGTCGGCCCGTCGGATCGTGCGGTCGGTCGGCTGCGTCGTCGCGATCTGCGTCGCGCTGACCAGCGCGGCGTCGGCCGAGAGCCCCGCGTACCAGGTCATCGTCCATCCCGACAACCCGATCGACGCCATCGACGCTGGGTTCCTGCGCAACGCGTACCTGAAGAAGGTCGGGGCGTGGCGCAGCGGCGTCACGATCCGGCCGATCGATCTGCCGTCGCGGATCGGCGCGCGCGCCGACTTCGTCGTCGACATCCTGAAGAAGACGCTGCCCCAGCTGAGGAACTACTGGAACCAGCGGGTGTTCTCGGGCAAGGGCGTGCCGCCGCCCCAGGTCGACTCGGTGGCCGCCGCGATCGCGTACGTGCTCAACCACCCGGGCGCGGTCGCGTACCTGCCCGCCAACGCCAGCCCCGGACGCGCGAAGGTGATCGAGGTCCGCTAGCCTCGATGCGAACGTTCCGCGCCAAGCTGATCGCCATCGTCGCGGTCGACGCCTTCGCGTTGCTCGCGCTGGTGTTGCTCAGCATGGTGATCGAGGGCCGGGTCGGGGCCCAGCTCGCCAGCATCCAGCGCCACCAGGTGCCGCGCATCGGCCTGCAGCCGCGGCTCGAGGCGACGATGACGACGGTCGCCGACGCCTTCGAGGACGCGGCGAGCGCCAACGACCTCGAGCGGCTCGACGACGTCCGCGGCCACGAGCGGGAGTTCATCGCGCAGATCGCGGGGGCGCGCGACGCCATCGATCCGGCCGACGCGGCGGCGCTGCGCGCGGCGCTGGCCGACTACATCGCGTCGGCGCAGGCGATCACCCGCCGCATCATCGCCGACGACAGCGGCGAGGACTTCGTCGACGACATGCGGGAGATGCAGGTCCACCAGGCCCGGGTCGTGGCGCTGATCGCGCTGTCGACCCGCTTCGATGAAGAGGAGATGGGGCGGGCGTTCGCCGCCGCCGCCGCGGCGCAGCGGACCGGCGCGAAGATCCGGCTCGCGCTCAGCGCCGCGTGCGTGGTGCTGGTGCTGCTGTTGACGATCTGGATCGGCCGCAGCCTGTTCCGCACGCTCGACGAGCTGGCCGCGGGGTTTCGCCGGTTCGGCGACGGCGACTTCGCGATCGCGATCCCGGCGACCGCGCGCGACGAGCTCGGCGTCGCGGCCGGCCAGGCCAACCAGATGGCGTCGCGGCTGCAACGCCTGATGGCCGAGCGCGATGACATCGACTGGTTGAAGGGCGGTCAGGCCGGCCTGACGGAGTCGCTGCGCGGCGAGCTCGAGCCCGACGAGGTCGCCGATCGCGCGCTGGCGTTCCTCGCGCGCTACCTCGAGGCGCCGACCGCGACGCTCTACTACGCGGCCGACGACGGCGCGCTGGTGCTGCTCGGCCACCACGGCGTCGAGCCCGGCGCGGTCGCGCCGCCGATCGTCTGGTCCGAGACCGGATCGACGACCGAGCTGACGATCGTCGGCGATCGGGTGCGGCTGCCGCTGCTCCACCTCGGCAACCGGGTCGGCGTCGTCGAGCTGGACGCGGCCGCGACCACACGCGATCAGGCGGCCGAGCTGCTGCAGGCGGTGCGCGACTCGCTGACGATCACGATCGAGGTCGCGCGGGCGCGCGCCGCGACCCGGGCGCTCCTGGCCAAGACCCAGCGTCAGGCCGCCGAGCTGCAGGACGTCCGCACCGGGCTGGTCCAGCAGGCCGAGCAGCTCACCCGCACCAGCGCGTACAAGTCGCAGTTCCTCGCCAACATGTCGCACGAGCTGCGCACGCCGCTGAACGCGATCATCGGCTTCTCCGAGCTGCTCCACGATCGCGACGTCCACATCGAGCCGGTCCAGCAACACGAGTTCCTCGGCCACGTCCTCGACAGCGGCCGCCACCTCTTGCAGCTCATCAACGACGTGCTCGACCTGTCGAAGGTCGAGGCCGGCAAGCTCGACTTCACGCCCGAGCCGATCAGCGTCCAGCGCACGGTCGAGGCGGTGCTCAGCATCCTGCGCACCATCGCGGCGAGCCGGCAGATCCGGATCGTGGCGACGGTCGATCCCGCGGTCGACGAGGTCGTGCTCGATCCCGGCCGCCTCAAGCAGGTGCTGTACAACCTCTTGTCCAACGCGCTGAAGTTCACCGGCGAGGGCGGCCGGGTCGACGTCCGGGTTTCGGACGAAGGCGACCAGCGCTTCCGGCTCGAGGTCGCCGACACCGGCGTCGGGATCCGGCCCGAGGATCTCGAGCGGCTGTTCGTCGAGTTCCAGCAGGTCGGCAGCGACACCCGGCACCACGCCGGCACCGGGCTCGGGCTCGCGCTCACCAAGCGGCTGGTCGAGGCCCAGGGCGGCTCGGTCGGCGTGCGCAGCACGATCGGCGAGGGCAGCACCTTCCACGTGATCCTGCCGCGGCGCTCGACCATCGCCGCCGCGCCGGTGATGGCGATGCTCACGGCGGTCGCGGTCGGCGCGCCGAGCGTGCTGGTGATCGAGGACGACGCCACCGATCAGCGCATCCTCGCGACCGCGCTCGGCAAGGCCGGCTACGCGGTCGAGCTGGCGACCAGCGGCGCGGCGGCGCTGGCGCTGACCGGGGCGCGCCGCTTCGACGCGATCACGCTCGACCTGCTCCTGCCCGACATGACCGGCCTCGACGTGTTGCGGCAGGTGCGCGCGACCGGCGAGAACCAGCACACGCCGATCGTCATCGTCACCGTGATCGCCGAGCGCGGCGACATCGCCGGCTTCGCGGTGCAGGACGTGCTCACCAAGCCGCTCGACGCCGACGCCCTGCTCGCGGCGCTGATGCGCGCCGACGTCGCGCCGAGCGCGGCGCGCGGCGTCATGATCGTCGACGACGATCCGACCGCGCGCGAGCTGATGGCGCGGACGCTGCACCGCCTCGGCTACCGGACCCGGTGCGAGGCCGACGCCGTCGCCGCGCTCGAGACGGTGCGCCACGCGGCGCCCAGCGCGATCGTGCTCGATCTGCTGATGCCGGCGATGAGCGGCTTCGAGTTCCTCGAGCGGCTGCGCGGTCAGCCCCACGGCCACCGCGTCCCGGTCATCGTGTGGACCGCGAAGGAGCTGAGCCGCGACGAGCACCTCCGCCTGCGCGCGACCGCCAGCGCGGTCGTCGCCAAGAGCGGCGGCGGCACCGACGCGGTGATCGCCGAGCTCGCCGCCTACCTCCCCGTAGGGCCGGCGGCCTGACATGGGCGACTCGATCCTGATCGTCGACGACACCCCCGCGAACCTGCGGCTGCTCGAGGTCCTGCTCGGGATCCGCGGCTACCAGATCCGCACCGCGCCCGACGCCGAGGAGGCGCTGCGGATGATCGAGGAGCTGCCGCCGCGGCTGATCCTGCTCGACCTGCGGCTGCCGGGGATGGACGGCCTCGAGCTGACGCGGCGCTTGCGGTCGCGACCCGAGACCCGGGCGATCCTCATCATCGCGGTGACCGCGCAGGCGATGCGCGGCGACGAGGAGGCGGCGATCGCGGCCGGCTGCGACGGCTTCGTCACCAAGCCGATCGACGTCCGATCGTTCCCCGACACCATCGCGCGGTTCCTGGCGCGGCCGGCGTCGTGAAGAAAAACCGCGGCGGTTGTCGATCGCGGCGGCGGCGGTTCGACGTACGGTCAAACCCAAGGAGCCACCGATGCAATACCTGCTCTTGATCTACGAGAACGAAGCGATCGCCAACGAGATGACGCCCGAGCAACAGGGCCTCTTCTACAACGACTACATGGAGTACTCGAAGGCGATCCGCGACAGCGGCCACTTCAAGGCCGGCGACGCGCTGCAGCCGGTCGCCAAGGCGACGACGGTGCGGGTGCGCGACGGCAAGACCCTCACCACCGACGGTCCGTTCGCCGAGACCCGCGAGCAGCTCGGCGGCTACTACCTGGTCGAGGCCGCGGATCTCGACGAGGCGATCAAGCTTGCCGCGCGGATCCCGAGCTCGAAGTACGGCTCGATCGAGGTCCGCCCGGTGATGCAGTTCACGATGTAGCGGGTCAGCCGAGCGGCCACGGCAGGTTGTTGTCGGCGACGACCGCGCCGAGCAACACCAGGCCGACGCCATAGAGCTGCACGAAGAAGGAGCCCTTCGTGCGCTGCCAGTTGGTGATGAGGAAGATCAGCGGGACGAAGGGGATGAAGATCACCGCGAAGCCCACGAAGATGTTCTTCGAGAACGCGGCGATCAAGAACGTGATCGTGCCGACCAGGATCAGGACCAACCCGGCGATGACGAGCAGCGACGCGATCAGGCTCAGCATG
Organism: Myxococcales bacterium; assembly: GCA_043737575.1. GTDB lineage: Bacteria > Myxococcota_A > Polyangia > Haliangiales > Haliangiaceae > UBA2376. The sequence continues at coordinate 9,185 of JAYTAJ010001013.1, forward strand.
CTTCGGAGCATGCCGGGTCGCGGCGCCGCGCGCCAGGGTTCAGATCGAGTAGCGTAGGCCATGGCCGAGGCCGCCGCCGCCGCGCAGGTGATCCGGACCGAGCGAGGCCGGGCCCTGGCGGCGCTGACCCGCGCGCTGGGCGATCTCGATCGCGCCGAGGACGCGCTGCAGGACGCGGTGGTCGCGGCCCTCGATCAGTGGCCGCGCGACGGGGTGCCGGGCGATCCGTGCGCGTGGCTGATCCAGGCCGGGCGCAACCGCGGCATCGACGGGATGCGGCGCGCGGCGCGGTTCGCCGCGAAGTCGCCGGCGATCGTCGCCGACCTCGAGCTGCGCGCGGCCCGGGTCGACCTCGAGCTGCACCCGGTCCCCGACGACGCGCTGCGCCTGATCTTCACCTGCTGTCACCCCGCGCTCGCGCTCGACGCGCAGATCGCGCTGACCCTGCGGACCCTCGGCGGGCTGACCACCGACGAGATCGCGCGCAGCTTCCTGTTGCCGCCGGTGACGATGGCGCAGCGGCTGGTGCGCGCCAAGGGCAAGATCCGAGACGCTGGCATCCCGTACCGGGTGCCACCCGCGGCCGATCTACCCGAGCGCGTCGAGGCGGTGCTGGTGGTGGTCTATCTGATCTTCAACGAGGGCTACGCCGCGAGCGCGGGCGACGAGCTGATCCGCCGCGAGCTGTGCGGCGAGGCGATCCGGCTCGGCCGGGTGCTGGCGGCGCTGCTCGACGCCCGCACCGAGGCGACCGCGCTCCTGGCGCTGATGCTGCTCACCGACGCGCGGCGGCCGGCCCGGCTCGACGCCGACGGCGAGCTGGTGCTGCTCGAGGATCAGGATCGATCGCGCTGGGATCGCGCGGCGATCGCCGAGGGCCTGGCGCTGGTCGAGCGGGCGCTGCGTGCGGGCGGGCCCAAGCGGTACGCGCTGCAGGCGGCGATCGCGGCGCTGCACGCCCAGGCGGCGTCGTCGGCCGCGACCGACTGGCCACAGATCGAGGCGCTGTACCTGCGGCTGTTCGTGCTGCAGCCGACCGCGGTGGTCGCGCTCAACCTCGCGGTCGCCCAGGCGATGGTGCGCGGGCCCGAGGTCGGGCTGGCCCGGCTCGACGCGCTGTCCGGAGACCGGACACTCTGCGGCTATCACCTCCTGCCCGCGGCGCGCGCCGATCTGCTGCGCCGCCTCGGCCGCCGCGCCGAGGCCGCCGCGGCGTACCGCGACGCGCTGGCGCGGGTCGGCAACGGCCCCGAGCGGCGGTTCCTCGAGAAGCGGCTGGCCGAGGTCGGCTGATCAACCCGGGCGCACGCGCAGCGGCCCGGCCGCGCCGCAGATCGCGCAGCCGTCGGCGACCGCGACCCAGTCGCAGCCATCGCACGCGACGATCGCGACGTGGAAGCCGGGCTCGCCGACCAGCGCCTTCGGCGTCGGCGCCGGGGTGCGGCCGGCGCCGGTCTTGACCGTCGCGGGCGCGAAGCCGGTGATCGTCAGCTCGGTGTCGTTGCACGCCGGGCAGCGGCGCGGCACCTCGAGGCGCGACGCCGCGGTGAGCGCGGCCGGCAGCGCGCCGGGCTGGTGGCAACGCGGGCAGTCGGTGTGCTCGAAGCCGACGCGCTGGCACCCGCTGCACGCGATGCGGAACGTGCCGTCGACGAACTTCTCGCCGTCGTGGACCCAGCGGCCGTCGTCGTTGGCGTCGCCGAGCATCATCGAGATCTGGCGATCGAGGTAGCTGTCGAGCTGATGCCCGGTGGCGCCGCAGCCGTCGCACGGTCCGAGCGCGCGCGCGAACGCGGCTTCGTCGAGGTGACCCATGCGCCAAGCTACCAGTTGCGGCGTCGTGCGGCTTCGTGCTCAATCGCGCGATGACGGCGGACGTGCGCTGGTTCGAGCCGCCGCCCGGGCACGATGCGCTGCCGGCGCGGATGCCGAGCCCGTTCGCCGCCGACCCGCCGCACCCGCTGGCGCGGCGCGCGATCGCCGAGCTGCTCGCCGAGCTGGGCGACGCGCCGCTCGACGCCGGCGGCGGCGGCAAGATGTTCGGCGTGCTGGTGGTCGAGGACGCGGCCGGGCGGGTCGGCGCGCTGCGGGCGTTCTCGGGGATGCTGCGCGGTCGCTGGTTCGTCGACGGCTTCGCGCCGCCGCTGTTCGATCCGATCGCGCGCGATCGGTTCTGGCCCGACGGCGAGGCCGAGCTGGCGATCCTCGCGCAGCGCATCGCCGACCGCCGCGACGGCGCCGAGGCGATCACGCTGCAGGCCGAGCGCGCGGCGCAGGCGGCGCAGCACGCGGCGGCGCTGGTCGAGCTGACCGGGCGCCACGCCCGCACCCGCGCCGAGCGTCACGCGACCCGGGCGCGCGACGGCGGATCGGCCGCGCTCGATCAAGCCAGCCGCACCGACGGCGCCGAGCGACGACGCCTCGAGGCCGCGCACCGCGCCGCGCGCGACGCCCTCGCGCTGCGATCGCACGCGCAGGCCGAGGCGCTCGCCGCCGCGATCGACGCGCGCGCGGCGCGATCGCGCACGCTGCTGACCCAGATCCACGACAGCTACGTGATCGCGAACGCCCGCGGCGACCGCCGCAGCCTCGCCAGCATCTACGCGCCCGACGCGCCGCCAGGCGGTGCCGGCGACTGCGCCGCGCCCAAGCTGATCGCCCATGCCCATCGCCTCGGCCTGCGACCGCGCGCCCTCGCCGAGGTCTGGTGGGGACCGCCGCCCGCGACCGGCGGCCGCCACGCCGGCACCTATTATCCTGCGTGCCGCGGCAAGTGCGGGCCGCTGCTCCCGTTCCTCTTGTCGGGCGAGCCGGTCGACGACGCGCCGATCTTCGGCGCCGCGCCGATCGCCGACGACGAGCCGCAGCTGGTGTACCAGGACGCCTGGCTGGTCGTCGTCGACAAACCGGTCGGCTTGCTGGCGGTGCCGGGGCGCCACGCCCGGCTGCGCGACTCGGTGGCGACCCGGCTCGCGGCGCGCTACGGCGACGCCGCGCGGGTCGTGCATCGCCTCGATCTCGACACCTCGGGGCTGATGATGGTCGCGCGCGACGCCGCCACCCACGCGGCGCTGCAGCGGCTGTTCGCGCGCCGCGAGATCGCCAAGCGCTACGTCGCGTGGCTCGACGGCGAGATCGCCGCCGACGCCGGCGTGATCGAGCTGGCGCTGCGGGTCGATCTCGACGATCGGCCGCGCCAGATCCACGATCCGATCCACGGCAAGGCCGCGGTCACCGGGTGGCGCGTCGTCGCGCGCGCCGCGGGTCGGACCCGGGTCGCCCTCGAGCCGCACACCGGCCGCACCCACCAGCTCCGTGTCCACGCCGCGCATCCGCTCGGCCTCGGCGCGCCGATCGTCGGCGATCGCCTGTACGGCCACGCCGCGGCCGGTCGGCTGCAGCTCCACGCCGAGGCGCTGGCCTTCACGCATCCGCACACCGGGGCGCGGGTCGCGATCGATCGCCCGGCGCCGTTCTGATCAGTCGGCGACGTCGGCCGCGGCCCATCCCGGGTCACGCGTGATCGCTACGACAGCGCGCGCGCCAGGAACGGCAGGCTCTCGTCCATCCGGTAGTCGACCGCGGTGTGATCGTCGTCGAACTCGTCGAAGCGGTGGGCGATGCCGAGCCGATCGAGGGCGCGGTGCATGCGGCGCGCGCCGTGGATCAGGTTGTACTGATCGCGCACGCCGCAGTCGAAGTAGAGGCCCTTGCTGCGGCGCAGCGCGTCGGCGTGGCCGTCGACCATGCGCAGCGGATCCCACGCCAGCCAGTTGGCCCAGCGCTCGGGGATGAGCTCGGCGGTGTACGGATCGACCGGCAGGCGGATGCCGAGCGGCGCCGACGGATCGGGGTCGTAGCTCGCCGCCATCGCGAGGATCTCCATCGCGTGTTGCAGATCGTCGGACGGCTTGGCGGTGCGCTCGGCGGCGGCGAAGATCGCCTCGACGGAGTAGTTGCGCGCCGCCAGCTCGCGCAGGCAGCGCGGCACGTCGTGCAGGTAGCAGAGGTCGAAGGCCATGTCGCCGGAGTGCGACCCCGCCGCCGACCACACGTCGGGGTGGCGCATCGCGTGGACCAGCGCGCCGTAGCCGCCCGAGCTCTTGCCGAACACGCCGCGGCGTCCGGCGCCGCCGCAGCCGGTGCGGGCCTCGACCGCGGGCACCAGCTCGCCGACCAGGAACTGCTCCCAGTTTCCGAGCACCGGGTTGTCGATGTACTGGTTGCCGCCGAGCCGGGTGTAGCAGTCGGGGAACGCGATCACGACCGGCGGCATCGCGCCCGCGGCGATCAGGCGATCGACCCGGGTCGGGACGTTCTCGCCGAACGCGCGCCAGTTGGTATGCGACAGCCCACTTCCGGTGAAGCCGACGAGATCGACGAGCAGCGGCAGCCCCGGCTTGGCGCCGGACGGCGTGTAGACGTCGACGACGCGCTCGAGCGGTGCGCCGATCAGATTGCCCCGCAGCGCTTCGCTGGCGATGGTGAACCGCTCGATCGTTCCGCGCTCGCCCATGGGCGCTTCTACGCGCGGTCCGGCCACCCTGTCAACGCACGTTGCCGCGCCCATGGCTTGTGCCCGACGGAGTTGGGGGCTATGCGGGGGGCAATGCTCTTCACTCAGGCTCACCCTGGACTCCAGACCGCGCTCACCGCCCGGGGCTACGCGGCTCCCACCCCGGTGCAGGCCGCGATCCTCGAGCCCGAGGCCGCGGGCCGCGATCTGCTGGTATCGGCCCAGACCGGCTCGGGCAAGACCGTCGCGTTCGGGCTCGCGCTCGCGCCGACCTTGCTCGGCGACGACACCCGCTTCAAGGCCGGGCCGGTGCGCGCGCTGGTGATCGCGCCGACCCGCGAGCTGGCGTTGCAGGTGCAGCGCGAGCTGGCCTGGCTCTACGCCAACACCGGGGCGCGCGTGGTGTCGTGCGTCGGCGGCATGGATCCGCGGCGCGAGGCCTACGAGCTCGGCTCGGGCGCGACGATCGTCGTCGGGACGCCCGGCCGCCTGCGCGATCACGTCGAGCGCAAGAACGTCGACTTCGGCAAGGTGTCGGCGGTCGTGCTCGACGAGGCCGACGAGATGCTCGACCTCGGGTTCCGCGAGGACATCGAGGCGCTGCTCGATCTGACGCCGGCGACGCGTCGCACGCTGTTGTTCTCGGCGACCCTGCCGCGCGAGATCACCGCGCTCGCCAAGCGCTACCAGAAGGACGCGTTGCGGATCGAGTCGGTCGGCGGCGCGCAGGGCCACGGCGACATCGCCTATCAGGCCGTCGCGGTGAACCCGACCGACATCGAACACGCCGTCGTCAACCTGTTGCGGTTCCACGAAGCCGAGACTGCGATCCTGTTCTGCGCCACGCGAGAGGCGGTTCGCCGGCTCCACGGCAGCCTATCCGAACGCGGGTTCGAGGCGGTCGCGCTGTCTGGCGAACATAGCCAGCAGGACCGCAACCGCGCGCTCCAGGCGCTGCGCGACAACCGCGCGCGCGTCCTGGTCGCCACCGACGTCGCCGCGCGCGGCATTGATCTGCCTTCGGTCAGCCTGGTCATCCACGTCGAATTGCCGCGCGACGCCGAGGCGCTTCAGCATCGCTCGGGCCGCACCGGCCGCGCTGGGCGCAAAGGCACCGCCATCCTCATCGTCCCGGCGATGCGCCGCCGCCGCGTCGACATGATGCTCAAGTCCGCGCGCATCCCGTTCGAATGGATCAATGCGCCGACCTCGGACGAAATACGCGCCAAGGATCGTGTGCGGCTGCTGGAGAGCCTTCGCGCGCCCGTCGAACCCGACGCCGATGGCGATTCCGACGGCGCCGA